>CAMWKY010000102.1 GCA_947174965.1 uncultured Ruminococcus sp.
GTCAATTATTTCTGCTTTGTTGACAGAGATATTTTAAGGACAAACCACCCATTTTTCTTCTACATCATCAAACCTGTGAATTATCGCAATTATTTTACCTGTAAATTTCTCAACAGGTTTATTGACACCTAAAATGTATGCGTCTTGTTCTTCTCCGTCCGGTGCAATAATTCCCTCAATATATCCATAGTTGATTGGGTAATACATATCTTTATACTTTGGGTGATAACTTCCAAGAGGTCTGTCAACAGTCACCGTAACTATGTCACCAATCATTTTTTTGTACCTCCATAATGAATTAAGTTAAAAATATTTTAATCTGCAATATAATTCTATTATTTCTTTTTAAGTTCAGCAATAGCACCATAATGCAGGATTTCAAATTCAGCAGGAGCAATATCAACAAGCATTTTTTTATGCTCTTTCTCCCACAAGGTGATTTCAGTTTCAGTGAGTGATGCCCCGATTCCTCTGCAAGCCTTGATTCGTCCGTGCCAGCTTTCACGGGTAAAAGGAACTTTTATTGGGTATTCCTCATGATAAACAAGGTCAAATCTTTCTTTGTAGCAGTCTGGTATATAAATTTGATGTATTGTTTCACCGCAGCCGCTCCAGTCGGGATTATATTTCAATACCAGATTTTCGCTTGCACCTGCAATTTTATCTTCAAACGGCAGCCATGCCATATACAAAACAAGAATATTTCCATCTTGTTTAAGCATACGGCAGAGATTAGGCATAACGGCTTCATGATTGAAGTACCAAAAGCATTGACAGGCAGTTATTACGTCAAAAGAATTATCATTAAAATTTATATCTTCTGTAGCAACAGCAAAATAATCAATATCCATATCCTTTGACAATATTTTCGCCTGTTCAATCTGATTTTCTGAAATATCTGTAGCCGTCCACTTTGCTCCATAACGATACATATTTCTTGGAAGAACGCCTGTTCCTGTTCCTATATCAAGAACATTCTGTCCGTTTATACATAATTTACGGCGAATAATTTTTTCATAAAATTCCTGTGGATATATATCACGGAATTTTGCATAATCCCTTGATGTTTCGCCCCAGTCAAAAGGCTTTCCGCCGTCTATATTTTTGTTGATAATTTTCATATCGTATCTCCTTTAATAAAATTATTTTAACCTGTAATATCCTTGTTGAATAATTTGATTGTTTCCATTTTCAGTGCATGATTTTCAGGTTTTTCAAGTTTCGGGTCATCAGCAAGTATTTCTTCTGCACATTTTTTTGCAGTTTCTGAAAGTTCCATAGAGCAGAAAGCATCTGCGATTTTAAGTGGCGGAAGTCCATGTTGTGCATTTCCGAAAAAGTCACCTGGACCACGCATTTTCAAATCCTCCTCCGCAATCTCAAAGCCGTCAGTAGTTCTGCACATAATTTTCATGCGGTTGATACATTCATCATTTTTATTGTCCGTGATAAGAATACATGAACTTTCATATTTTCCACGTCCTACACGTCCACGAAGCTGGTGAAGCTGTGACAGACCGAATCTTTCAGCATTTTCTATCAATATAACAACAGCATTTGGAACGTCAACACCAACTTCAATAACAGTTGTACAGATAAGCACCTGAATTTCGCCGTTGCTGAATTTTTCCATAATTTCCTCTTTTTCGGCGGATTTCATTTTTCCGTGTAAAAGTGCTGTTGTATATCCGTTCAGTGTACTTTTTTTGGCATTTTCCGCATAAGTTTTTACAGCGAATAAATCATTTTCGTTGTCCTCAATCATAGGACATACAATATAAGCCTGTCTGCCCTCATTAAGTCTGTCACGGATAAAGCCGAAAGCACCATCACGCTTTTTTCCTGTTACAGCATAGGTTTTTATGGGAGTTCTGCCCTTTGGAAGTTGCTTTATACTTGAAATATCAAGGTCTCCATAAATATTAAGTGCAAGTGTACGGGGAATAGGAGTTGCGGACATTACAAGCTTATGCGGAAAATCACTTTTTTCTGCAAGTGCTGTACGCTGTGAAACTCCGAAACGGTGCTGTTCGTCAGTAATTACAAGTCCGAGCGATTTGTATTCAACATCTTTTTGTATAATTGCATGAGTACCAACAAGCACGTCAATTTCACCGCCTGCAAGTTCTTTGAGAATCTGAGTTCTGTTTTTTGCAGTTGTCGCACTTGTAAGCACTGCAACTTTTATTCCAAGCGGTTCAAGGAAAGATGTGAATGTTTTAGCGTGCTGTATTGCTAAAATACTTGTCGGAGCCATAACAGCAGACTGAAAGCCATTTTTTGCAGTAAAATAACATATAGCTGATGCAACAGCAGTTTTTCCGCTTCCGACATCACCTTGCAAAAGTCTGTTCATTGGTATATCTCTGCACATATCGTCAATAATTTCTGCTATAGCATCTGCTTGTCCGTCAGTCAGCTTGAACGGAAGATTTTCAGTAAATTCATCTGTCTTGATATTTTTGTCCATGCGGAAAGACGTGTGATGCTGTCTTTGTGCTTTCATTATGAGCATACCAAGCTGTAGTTTAAGAAGTTCATCAAATGAAAGACGGCGTTTAGCCTGTTCAGCAGTAAAGGAACTTTGTGGAAAGTGAATATTTTCCAGTGCGGACATAAGAGTAGTAAGCTGATACTTTTGCAGAATATCAAATGAGAGTGTCTCAAAAGGGTATTCGTGCATCATATCAAGAGCATCACGCATATTTGCACGGACTGTATTTATAGTAAGACCTTGTGTAAGCCTGTATATCGGTTGAATAAGTGCAGTATCACCGATTTTGACATAAACAGGCGACGTTATTTCACGTTGAAGCATATTTCCGTTGATTTTGCCGTACATATAGTAAGTTTCACCTGTTTGCAGTGCATGGAAAGTATACACATTATTGAAAATAGTTATAGTGATGTTGTCTGTACCGTCGGTAGCATTTGCACGGCATATTACAAGACCTTTTCTTATCTGTTTCGGAGTACCTTTTGAAATGATTTTCAGCTTTAAAACGCAGTAAGTGTTGATTTCTGCTTGTGCTATCGGGATATATGCACGAAAATCGAGGTAATTTCGGGGAATATGGTAAATAAGCTCATACGGAGACGATATGCCAATTTTACGGTATTTTTCACCTGTAGCCTTTCCGACTCCTTTAAGGCATTCTATATCAGTAAAAAGAGAAGTATTCATAATAAAAAAGTCCTTTCAGATTTCTTTATTATTATTATATCTTATAAATCAATATGATGTCAAATGTTTACTCGTCAAATAATGTATGATTATGACATGATTTTTTTGTGCAAATCAGCATATAGGGCGAAAAATAATTGACAATGTTTCAATACCATGATATAATAAATATGTATACGCATATACATCAGAAAAAATGGAGATAGCATAATGATAAAAACAGTTAATGGAATAAAGATAAATTATGAGCAGAAGGGCAAAGGGGATTTGATTGTCCTGCTTCATGGTTGGGGCAGTAATATAAAACTTTTTGCAAACCTTATTGACCTGCTTTCAAAGAAATATATGGTTGTGGCAATGGATATGCCTGGATTCGGAGAAAGTGCCGAACCGCCGTCCGCATGGTGTGTAGATGACTATGTGAATTTTGTAATTGATTTTCTCAAAGACTACAATACAGATAAAGTGATGCTGTTGGGTCACTCTTTCGGCGGACGTGTGATAATTAAGCTGAACAGCAAGAAAAATCTGCCGTTCAAGATTACTAAAGTTATACTTGTTGACAGTGCAGGAATACTTCCGCCGAAGTCCAACAAAAAAAGTCTGCGCACATATTATTACAAGGCAGGAAAAGCAGTTCTTTCAACAGGAATTGCAAAGAAAATCGCACCTGATGCACTGGAAAATTTCCGTAAAAAAATGGGAAGTGCGGACTATGCTGCCGCCTCACCATTGATGAGGCAGGTACTTGTAAAAGTCGTGAACGAGGATTTAGAGCCGCTGCTTCCGAATATAAAATGCCCGACTCTGCTTGTATGGGGAGTTAATGATACGGCTACACCGCTTTCGGACGGTGAAAAAATGGAAAAACTCATTCCCGATGCAGGACTTGTAAAGCTTGAAAATGCAGGTCACTACTCATTTTTGGAACAACAGTTCACGTTCAACCGTGTTATGAGTTCATTTATGAAACTTGATTAAAGGAGGATAGAAAGTTGAGTATAATACTATTTGTGATTTATGCAGTTATTACGTTGATTTCAATTATATTCCTCTCTTTAAGGGAATTTCATATGCTACAGCTTAACGGCTACAAAACGCCTGAACATACATGGTGGATGAAAAAAAATTACAAGCGATATATTTTTCCTGCACTTTGCTTTGTTTTGCAGTATGCATTATTCTGGACGGATATTTCACTTCCTATGGTAATCGCATTTTCACTGTTCAATATCAGTATAGCCATAGCAAACAAGCCTGGAAAGAAATTCAAGAAACCATTTGTATATACGGCAAGAGTAAAGCGTATGCTGACTACTTTCTTTATACTGATTGCAGTAATTTTTACTTGTGCATACTTTTGGGGTCGTTATTGGGTGACTGATATTTATTACTTTGATGCTGAAGGATATGCAATTATCGGAAGTGCATTGTATCTAACTCCAATACTTGTACCGCTTGCAAATATAATAAACAAGCCGATTGAAACAGCTATTCAGCATTGGTATATCAATGATGCAAAGCGTATTTTATCTGAAATGCCTGATTTGCACAAAGTTGGCATTACGGGAAGTTACGGCAAGACAAGTATGAAGTTTTATTTGAGTGAACTTCTTGCATCACAATATGAAACGCTGAAAACTCCCGAAAGTTTCAATACTCCAATGGGTGTTACGATTACAGTTCGCCGTGATATGAAACCTACTCACGAATATTTTATCTGTGAAATGGGTGCAAGACGTGTACACGAAATAAAGGAACTGTGCGACATTGCAAATCCTCACGACGGAATTATTACTTCTGTTGGTCCTCAACATCTTGAAACTTTCAACTCAATTGAAAATGTTGTGAATACAAAGTTTGAACTTGCGGATAGTGTTGTAAAATCGGGTGGAAAAATATATGTAAATGGTGACAACGAACTTATCCGCAATAAGATTAAAGACTATCCGACTGCCATTACTTATGGAATGAATGAGGGCAACAACTGGAGGGCAACTGATATATCTGTATCGGATAAGGGTACAGAGTTTACTATTATATCTCCTGACGGCAAATCATGCAGATACACAACAAAATTGCTTGGTGAACATAGTGTGCTTAATCTCACAGGCGCAATTGCTTATGCTGTTGGTACTGGTATACCAATGGAAAAACTTGTACTTCCTATAAAGCGTATTGCATCAGTTCCACACCGTCTGCAACTGCTTGACAAGGGTAACGGCGTTACATTTATAGATGATGCCTATAACTCAAATCCTAGCGGCTGTCGTGCTGCACTTGCTGTTTTGGGATTATTTGATGCCTGCCGTATACTTGTAACTCCTGGAATGGTTGAACTTGGTGAAAAACAGGAGGAGCTTAACTATGAGTTCGGACAAGAAGCATCAAAGGCTTGTGATTATATTGTACTTGTCGGAAAAAATCAGACAGTACCAATATATAATGGTATAAAAGATTCAGGCTACAACATGGAGCAGGTTTATGTTGCGGATAATCTTAATGATGCACTTGCAAAAGTTCAGGCATATCATACAGATAAGAAAAAAATTGTACTTCTTGAAAATGACCTGCCCGACAATTATTAATAAAGGAGATTGATATTTATGAAGATAAATTTAGCTGTATTATTCGGTGGTAGAAGTGTTGAACATGAAGTATCTGTTATTTCAGCTGTTCAGGCTATGGCAAGTATGAACAAAGAGAAATATAATATTATCCCTGTTTACATGACTAAAAAGAGTGAGTTCTTTACAGGTGAAAAACTCATGGATATTAACAGTTACAAAGATATTTCTGCACTTCTGAAAGAGTGTACAGAGTGTGTATTTGTAAGAAGTGAGGGAAAAGTACAGCTTATCCGTCAGAAGATGAAAAAATTCGGCTCAAATCTTATTTCTGATGTTGATATAGCGTTCCCTATAGTTCACGGCACAAACGTTGAGGACGGCGCATTACAAGGTTATTTACAGACACTTGATTTGCCATATGTTGGTTGTGATGTTCTTGCATCTGCTGTTGGTATGGATAAATACGTCATGAAAATCTTACTTAAAGAAGCTGGTTTTCCTGTACTTGACTGCTGTCGTTTTTCTGCATTTGAACTTGATAAAATAGACGAATGTGCAGATAAAGTTGAAAAGAAATTCGGCTATCCTGTAATTGTAAAGCCAATAAATCTTGGTTCAAGTGTTGGCATTTCAAAGGCAAAAGACAGGGACGGACTTATAAAATCAATGGAAGATGCTTTTGCTTTTTCCGACAGAATACTTGTTGAGCCTGCTGTTGTGAAACTCAAGGAAATAAACTGCTCTGTAGTCGGCGACAGCGAAAGTGCGGAAGCATCTGTATGTGAAGAACCTGTGCAGGCAACAGATGAAGATATTCTGAGTTTTGAGCAGAAATATGTTGGTGGTGGAAAATCGGGCGGAAGTAAGGGTATGGCATCTCTTAAAAGAAAAATCCCTGCTGAAATTTCAAAGGAACAGGAAGAAACTATCCGCACACTTGCTGTTGATGCTTTCAGATACTTAGGCTGTAACGGCGTTACACGTATTGACTTTATGATTGACATGGAAACGAATAAAATCTATATCAACGAAATTAATACTATTCCTGGCTCACTTGCTTTCTATCTCTGGGAGGCAAGAGGCGTGAAATATCCCGCACTTCTTGAAAAAATGATTCAGCTTGCTATGAAACGTCACAGACAGGGTGAAAAAATAAACTATACTTTCGATAACAATATACTTTCAATGGGCGGAAGTTTTGGTGCAAAGGGAAGTAAAGGGAGCAAATTTTAAATGAAAAAACTATCTGCAATTGCTTTGTCTCTCATACTTGCAATTGGACTTGTTTCATGCGGTGACAAAAACTCAAAAACAACTTTTGATTATGTCAAGGACAAAGGCGATGTAATATGGGAAACTGACTATCTTACCGTGACTTTTGAGGATTACGATGCAAGCAATCCTCTTGCTCCTATTGTAAAATTGAAAGCAGAAAACAAGTCCGATAAGCATACATCTTTGTTTGCTGATGATTTATATGTAAATGACAGATTTATGACGGTTTTAGCAGCGAAACCCATAGAAGCAGGTGAAACAGCAGAACTTGAATTGAGTGTTCTTGACGGTGCAGCGAAAAATGCAGGTATTGACGAAATTGGGCAGGTATCTTTCTGTCTTATGTCCAGTGACCCTGAATCAATTGATTTGAAT
>CAMWKY010000103.1 GCA_947174965.1 uncultured Ruminococcus sp.
CACTTATATATAGAAGCAAAAATCAAGGAAGTGATTTATTACAATGAAAAAGAAAAATGACTGCGGAAGAAAAGGAGAAAGAATTTTCAGCAACTTATGTATTCTGCCAAGTCTTATAGGTGTTCTGATATTTTTTATTGTACCATTCGGAATAGTTATCAACTATTCACTGATAAACAACCCTATAACAAATGAATTTGTAGGACTTGAAAATTATCAGAAACTGTTTCAGACAGTGGCATTTAAAAAAGCTGCATCAAATACGGCGGAGTTTTCGCTTGTATCTGTACCGCTTGCAATTATTCTTTCACTATGGCTTGCAGTTATGCTTGAAAGGAAAATCCCCGGACGAAGCATCATGAGAACATTTTTCCTTAGTCCGCTTATGGTGCCTACCGCATCAGTTGTGCTTGTCTGGCAGGTTCTTTTCCATACACACGGCACACTCAATCAGATAATTGAAGCATTTGGCGGTCAGGGTGTTGACTGGGTTAAATCAGCTCACGGTCAGATTATTATTATTGTTATGTTTCTTTGGAAAAATATCGGGTATAATATGATTCTGTTCATGTCGGCACTGGCAGCTATTCCGAAAGATATAATTGAGGTTGCAGAGCTGGAGGGGGCAAGCAAGTTATATCAGTTCATACATATAAAGTTGAGATATTTATCTCCGACGATTTTATTTGTACTGATTCTGTCGCTTATCAACTCATTCAAGATTTTCCGTGAAGTCTATCTTCTCACGGGTGATTATCCTTATGATAAAATGTATATGCTACAGCATTTCATGAATAATACATTCAATAGTCTTGATTATCAGAAACTTTCGGCGGCGGCAGTTGTGTTCTCGCTTGTTATGATTGTCATTATTGCTGTTCTGCTTATTGCTGAAAATATTTTCGGAAAGGATGTGGAATGATGACAAAACGACAAAAAGAAAAAATGCTGAATATTATAGTAGTTGTTTTTGCAGGATTTGCAGCTTTGCTTTTTCTTATGCCTACTGTACTTACTATAGTTAATTCGTTCATGACATCAACGGAAATTTCCGCAAACTATGGCTCAATGTTAAGTAATATGACATCGGACAAAAAAACTTTTATTTCTGATAATGTAAATCTCAAGTTCATTCCTGATAAGGTTACATTTGAACAGTATAAGAGTGTACTTTTCAAAAGTCCCGATTATCTGCTTAAATTCTGGAACTCGGTTATACTTACAGTCCCGATAACGTTTTTTCAGATAATTATTGCAATCCTCACTTCCTACGGCTTTTCAAGATACCCTAACAAGATAAAGAGCATTATATTTTTTGCTTACATAATTCTTATGATAATGCCGTATCAGGTTACACTTGTACCAAATTTTCTTGTTGCGGATAAATTAGGACTTCTTGCGGAAACGGGAGATTATGTAAATATAAAGCAACGTTTATCAATAATTCTCCCCGGAATATTTTCGCCGTTCAGTATATTTCTGCTTACAAAAGTTATGAAGCGAATACCAAAATCATATGTTGAAGCCGCAAAGCTTGACGGCGCAAGCGAATTTCAGATTATGACGAAAATTCATGTACCAATGTGCAAGGGTGCTATTGTTTCAATAACAATGCTTGTATTTATTGACTACTGGAACATGGTTGAACAGCCTCTTGTACTCATGAAAGATTCTGATATGCACCCATTATCAGTATTTCTTTCGCAGATTAACACGGGTGATATTGGTCTTGCATTTGCTGTAGGTGTAGTTTACATGATACCAACAATACTGATGTTCCTTTACGGTGAGGAATACTTGGTAGAGGGCATGGCTTATTCGGGCGGACTGAAAGGTTAAGTTATGAATTTAATACAGAAAGGGAAATTGTTATGGCAGATATAAAAAAAGAGGAAAATACAAGTAAAAAGCGTGATATTATAAAAAATATACTTATTATATTTTTAGCTGTTCTGCTTGTACTTACTTTTTTCTCAAATACTATTATGAATCGTTCACTTGCTGAAATCTCTACTGAAAGAGCGTCATCAGGCAAGCTTACAGAAAGATTAAGGGGCAGTGGTCTTGTTGAATCAAATCAAAGCTATGGCGTTACAGTTGACGGAAACAAAGTTGTTGATACTGTAATGGTCAAGTCGGGCAAGAAAGTAGAAAAAGGTGATGTGCTTTTCACTGTAGGAACTGGCGAAAGTGAGGAACTTACAATGGCACAAGATGCACTTGATGCACTTGAATTAAGCTATCAGAAGGCACTGCTCACACCTCCTGCTGACTATACATCAGAAAATCAGGCTATCAAAAATGCAAGAGATGATTTGAATGAAGCTATACGAAAAAGAGATAATGCTATAGCAAATCAGGGTAATGTGCAGGCTGGCAAGGACAGTTATAAATACAACAAATCACAGCTTAACTATTATACAAAGTTGCAGACAAAGCTTTCTGCTGTTATTATGGCTATTGATATGGACGATTACACCTCTGCACCTGTTGAGTACACAAATGACCTTATGACACTTAAAATGCAGTTTACAGAAGCAGAGAAAGCATATGAGAGTGCATATAATTTTTACATGAGTCTTTTGTCAGGCGGAAATCACAGTGATATACAAAATACTACAGATACTACTGAAAGTATGCGTGATGCATCTACAGAGCCGACAACTGAAAATACTGTTGTATCAGCTGACGAAATTGCAGATGCAAAGTATGATATGGAAGTAAAAGAAGCTGATATGGATACAGCAAAGGAAAATTACAACAATCTGAAATACACATTGAGAAGTGATTATGCAAATCAGCTTACAGATGCAGAAAATAATATTGAGTATTATTCAGGTCTTGTTGATGAGTACGAAGCAAACAATATGGGCGACGGTATGACTGTTGAAGCCCTTAATGAAGATGTAAAGGCAAAACAGCGTATGCTTGAGGACTTAATTAATGCCCTTAACCAGACAATGAAAGATGATGATAATCAGGACAAGCTTACAAATCTTGACTTGAAAGCACAGCAAAAGGAAATCAAAAAAGCAAAAGAAAAAGTCGAAAAACTTAAGAAAGAGACAGAAACAACTGAAATCAAGTCTGCTCACAGCGGTGTTGTAAATTCTGTAAACATAAAGGCAGGAGATACAACAGTACCTGACATGGAGCTTGTTACTATTGATATTGCAGAGGAAGGCTATACAGTAAAAATTACTGTTGATGCAGAAAAGACAAAGAAAATCAAAAAAGGTGTTTCAGCAGAAGTTGTAAATAACTGGAGTGGCGGTATAGAAGCAATTCTTACTGATATAAAGAACGATACAACGCCGAACTCAAAAAACCGTATACTTGTATTTTCTGTCAGCGGTGATGTCAGTGCAGGAAGTTATATTGATTTGTCTATTCCGTGCGGAAGCGGAAACTATGATGCAATTGTACCGAAAAGTGCTGTATATGAGGACAAAGACGGCAACTTTGTTCTTACTGTAGTTTCAAAGAGTTCTCCGCTTGGCAACAGATATTATGCGCAGAAAGTACCTGTTGAAGTTCAGGCATCTGACGAAGTTTCAAGCGCAGTTATGGGAAGTATTGGTAACGGCGACTATGTTCTTACAGCATCAAGCAAACCTGTTTCAGCAGGAGACCAGGTGCGTATGAAAGAAAAATAAGGCGGTGTGCGGAGTGAAAAACAAAAAAATTCTGTATACTGTTATAACTGCTGTAAATGTCATATCGCTTGCGGGTACGCTGATTCTTACTATTGTCGGCAGTTCACTTGCAAAGTCGCAGAGATATAACAGCGCATCTGAAAGATGGGATTCTGCTGGTGACTGTTCACAGATAAGCTGTTTTCTGGCTGATGATTCGGGATTCAGTACTGACAGTGTGGGCGGTATAAAATCAAATATATATGCCGAACTGAAAAATATATCAATAATACCTGAAGATAATCAGAAGCTTGTCCCTGAAGCGTACAGCGCATCAGCAGGGCAGGTATCAATCAAAAGCGACACAACAACAGGACGTTCAGAGGCTGAAATTACAGTTGCTGGCGGTGACTTCTTTCTGTTCCGTGATTTCTATTTCATTGACGGCTCATATTTCACGGAAAATGACATAATGCAGGACGGTGCAGTTATTGACAGAAGTCTTGCATGGTCGCTTTACGGCGCAGAAAATGTTTCAGGAAAAAACATCTATATAAACGGTACAAAATTCTACATAGCAGGAGTTATTGAAAATCCGCAGACAAAACCGGAACAGAAAACAGTCGGAGAACTTCCACAAGCGTATATATCTTATGACGGTGCTAATCTGCTCAATCTTGGTGATGCGGATATTATGGGCGGAAGTTCAGGATTTAAAAAGATAAGCTGTTATGAATGTATAGTGCCGAATCCTGTTGAGAATTATGCTTATAATGCAGTAAACAATTATTTTGATAGTGCTTATAAAAACAAATGCACTGTAGTTAATAATTCTGAAAGATTCAAGCCGTCTGTAAGGGCGTCGGCTTTCAAGGATATTTCAGATTATGCTGTAATCAATAATACGGTTATATATCCTTACTGGGAAAATGCTTCACGTATTGTTGAATTTAAACTGACATCGTTGTATTTTTGCAGACGACTGACATATATTATTCCTGTTATGACAGCTTTGTATCTGCTTGTACTTCTTTATAAGGGAGCAGGCAGGCTAAGACGTAATATTACTGAATGGATATGTAACAAAATTGAATGGCTTATCTACAATCACAATGAAAAACAAAGGCAGAAAAAAGAAAATATTTAAAAGGGGAGTTTTATCTATGAAAAACACTAAAAAAACAATCGCAGGAATCATGGCTTTTGCTATGATGCTCACACTTGCATCATGTGGCGACAACAAAAACAGTGAAAGCGGAGATGCAAGCAATAACAGCAGTAGTGCAGATTCTGCAAACTCAAATAACAACAGTTCTACTGATATTGCGCAGATAATGGACAAATCTTACAAGGCTATTGAAATTGATGCAGATATTCCGTTAAATTATATAAACAAGGTATGTGCTTTAGGTGATGACGGAACAGTGCTTATTTCCGGCGGAACTGAAGACGGAAAATCAAAGATGTACACAACCGACCATGAATTTGCTGTTTTCAATGAAATTCCGTTTGAACTTGAAGAAGTTGAAAACGGCGAAAGCTATTACAATCCCATTATCGGCAAGGACGGCACAATATACCTTTATGTTTCAATTACAACCTATGGTATGGAGAAGCCTGACTGGGAAGATGAAAACTTTGACAGCGAAAATTTTGACTGGGAAGCTTTCTATAATTCTGCTGAAACAACTTACAAGCTTTACACTATCGAAAGGGACGGCACTATCCTGACCGAAAATGAAATTTCAGGTCTTGACAAGTATATGGATACTGATGACGACGAAAACAGAGTTTATATCGGTCAGATGTTCGCTCTTGGAGATAAGCTTGTTGTAAATATAAGTTCAAATAATGGTGATGAAGTTTTTGTTACAGTCAATGCAGACGGTGAAATCGGTGACGAAATTGACGTAGGCGACAGCAGATACGAACTCTACAACTGTTTAACCGATTCCAATGGTGATGTATGGTTTGGCTCATGGGGCGAAAACGGCAGTGTAGTAAAGAAAATTGACGGTGCTACAATGGAAATCTCAAATGATACAATCCCTGTAGACGGCACAAAACTGGATTATATTAATAGTCTTGTTCTTGGTTCGGACGACTATAAATTCTACACTTCAAGCAGAACTTCACTCTTTGGCTTGAAAGAGGACGGTACTACAGATGAAATCATAAACTGGCTTGACTCTGACATGAACGGCGATTATATTCAGAATATCTTTCCTGTAGAAAACGGCGAATTTATTGTCTATGAAAGCGACTGGAATACAAATACAAGAACATTCTACCGCCTTACAAAGCGTGATGCCTCTGAAATTTCAAATGTTCAGGTGCTTACTATGGTTACGCAGTATGAAAATACAGACCTTATGGCAAAGGTTAATGAGTTCAACAAGGCAAATGACGATTACAGAATAAAGATTGAAAGCTATAGTAAATACTATGAGTGGGACGAAGAAAGCAACCAGATGCTTAATTCTCCCGAAACACAGCTTAAAATGGATATTGCATCTGGCAAGACTTTTGACATTATCTGCATGAACGGTACTTCCTCATTATATTCAGTTCTCGGCAAAAAAGGCGCATTTACTGATTTGTACGAACTTATGGGAACTGATGGCACTGTTTCAAAAGATGATATTCTGCCGAACATTCTTGAAGCAGGCGAATATGACGGAAAGCTTATAAGTCTTTCACCAACATTCTATGTTAACTCATTTATGGCAAAGAAAAAATTTGTTGACAAAGAAAACTGGACTTTTGAGGATATGTTTGAAACATTCGAAAATCTTCCGGAAGATATGAGCCTTTTCAAATATGATACTGACAAAGTTAATGTTTGTGGTGAATTTATTGCAACAGGCGGATTTATTGATTTTGAAAAAGCAACCTGTAACTTTGATTCTCCTGAATTTATAAAACTTCTTGAGTTCTGCAACAGTCTTGATATTTCTGCACCTGACTGGGAAAGTATGTCAGATGAAGAAGGTCAGAAATACTGGGAAGAAAAGGAAATGGCTTGCCTGAATGATAAAGCACTTCTTGAAGATGTGTATATGTCAACCGCAAGCGACTATGCACGCTATAAATACGGTATGTTCAACGAAGATACTTGTCTTGTCGGTTATCCGTCAAATGATGGTCACGGTGCTAAACTCTATACAAGCAACAGCTATGCAATTATGGCAAATTCGCCGAATAAAGAGGTTGCATGGAAGTTTATCAATCAGTTCTTCAGTGAAGATGACAGTACATCTGAAAGAAGATACAATTTCCCGTCGCTTAAAACTGCATTTGAGAAAAAACTTGATGAAGCTATGCACAAGCCTTACTATACAGACGAAAACGGCAAAAAGCATGAATATGAAAACACCTACTGGATTAACAACAAGGAAATCAAAATTCCTGAACTTAAACAGGAAGAAAGAGATGAACTTGAAAAATATCTTCTCTCCGCAAAAGCTGATACTGATTATGGTGCAGATATAGCTACTATCATTCAGGAAGAACTGGAAACATTTTTCAATGGCGAACGCTCCGCAGAGGAAACAACAAAAATTATTCAGAACAGAGTTTCAATCCTCGTTAGTGAGCAGTATTAATTTTTGACATCTTCTATTTTATATACTCCACCTCCTTATAAAAGGTCGGGCTTCTGTTTCAGAAGTCCGATTCTTTTTCGGCACTCCTCCGCACGCCCTACGCACGCCCTCCGCACCCGTGAATTTCCCGATTTATAGCCATTCGCACGCGCGCA
>CAMWKY010000104.1 GCA_947174965.1 uncultured Ruminococcus sp.
AATATGTTGTATAATAATGGTGTATCGTGATTATGATACAAAATTTTTAACATGGAGGAATCAAAATGAGTTTGATTAACGAAAAACTATCAGCCATGCAGGCTGGAATGCCTGTAAAAATCACACAACGAAACGGACAGATTCTTAACGGAGTTATCATTGAAAATGATGGCAAAGAGTCGCTGGCTGTACAAATCACATCAACAGCTTTTCTGCGATATGAAGATATTTCAGGAGCAGAACAGTTTGTATATGATGAAACTTTACAGACAATACCTGTTAAATCAAAGAAATTCACATTAGGGAAAATTGAAATTTCCCATGTGGAATGTGATAAGGAGATAATTTCCAAAGTTTTCAAGGAAATTGACAGTGATGCTAAAAAGGCACTGAATCCTTCATATAACAAGTATCAGACATTTCTGACAAATCATGATAATAAAACAATAGCTGAAGCTATGAATATTACATGGGACACTATGGTTGAAATGGAGCTTGAATGTAATCCCGAAGCAAATATGTATTATGCTTATCTTGCACTTCTGAACGGTGATTATCATAAATCGGCGGAATCATTCTTTTACGGAAATAACCTCCGAAATGCTTATTGTACCGCATATCATGGTGCAGTTGACAAAAAAGATGAGAGTCTGTATGCTCTTTCTGCTGTATTTGCGTCAATATATATAATTGAGGAAAATACAGAAAATCTTGCAGAGGCAGTAGAAGCTATAGGACAATGCTCCGAAAAAATAAAAGATTTAGGAGCAGTTAATTTTCTTGCGGAAAATATGAACGATATACCCGACAGCAGATTTCTGTCTGATATTATCATGTATTTAGGCATGAAAAACGGCAGGTCATTTGCAAAAACAGAAGGTATTGAAAAAAATCTTTCCGAACTGAAACCATATTATCCGTCAGTTAAAATGGCGCAGACATTTGAAAAGTATAAGGATGATATTGTAATTTCAAAAGATGACGATAACACTAACCAGACAGACTCTGATGAAACTGTTGACGAAATTGACACAACAAAAACATTCACTGGCAAGATAACAGTATACAAGTTTACGGAGCAGTCAGGTACAATCACAGCTGAAAGCGGTGAACAATATCCGTTTGAATTAGCTGATGTTTCTGCATCATCTCTTGAAAAAATTCTTAAAAAGACAGTCAAGAGAAATGTCAGTATTCCTGTCAGCTTTAATTTGATGAAGCGCATGAAGAAATATTATGCTGTCGGTATTGAGAGTAACAAGCCTGCTGTACAGTCTCCACCGCCTGCACCTGTTGAGCAGACACCGAAAATGCTTTTCAGCAATCAGAAATACAACGAAACTATTGCAGTATGCAAAAAACTGCTTGATAATGATAACGAATGGGAAGAAGCTTTCGGATATACTCTGCTTTCTTATATGCACTTATGGAAACTCAGCGAAAATGAAAGCTATGGTAAGGAAATTGAAAAACTTATAAAGAAGTATTCAGACAAGGAAATCAAGAAAAAGGGTACATATGAGACACTTTTGCAGATTAATATGCGATTCAAGAATTATCCTGAAGCAATAAGTGTGGCAAATACGCTTTTTGAGATGTGCGACCCTGACGAACACGGACGTATGCTTAATTATCTTTCTCAGAAAGAACGCTGTTATCGTGGACTTAAAGATTATCAGTCTGCAATAGGTCAGCTTCAGGACTGGCTTAAAATAGTCAAGGATAATAAAATTGCTGAACAGTATTCAGTCAGAGAAAACTCTATGTATATTGAAATGGCAGAAGTCTATTTTGAAATGGGCGACTATGAAAACGCTGAAAAATACTGTAAACTTTCAGCAAGCAACGACCGTAAGAAATTACTTGTTAAAAAGATTGATGAAATCAAGCAGAATCAACAACAGGAAGATTTTGAGGCTGATGAAGAAGATGACGAGGACGAGCAGGAACTTATTTTGGAGGAGCAGGACGAATCATTGCAGACTGCTTATGAATCGTATACAGATGATACAGCTTTTGACGAACTGAATATCACTGATACAGATATTGCTGACAAGATTAGCATATTCAATCCAAATCAGCTCTATTGTCTCCTCACTTATCTTAAAACAGCATCAGATATTTCTGCATCATCAGCAAAAGAATACACAAATGAGGACGGTACAACAATTTACGTAAGCAATGCAATACAGGCTTTAAACAGTGCATTTGAATATGCTTTCAACAGCCCTATGCTTTCAAAGGAATATATAAGTTCAGAGGTTATTTCTGCATTTGCAAATGCAAAACGTCTTACAAATGGTATGAACAGTACGCTTTTTGCATCTGCTGTACTTCATTCTTTATTTAATCATCAGTCTGTACCTGATTATAGTGTTGATGATTTTCTTGTACTTGCTGAATCCTATGAATACGGCGAAAAATATCCATCACTCACTCCGCTTATAAATACTCTCCATAGTTTCAAGACTAAAACAGGCTATGGAATTGATGTTTTTGCGGATTACAAGACAAATACTTCTGTTATGGATAAGATAATTGCAGAAGCGATTGCTTGTGGAGAAGCTGCCGATAAACGTATTGAAGCTTATGAAAGTCAAGGACAGGTAAGACGTGCAAGAGAATATATGTTTATAAATCCTGATAATGATTTGAGAAAGTGCCTTAATATAGCTTCTGCAAATGATGTAACCAAACTTTCGTTTGTAAAATCAAAGATTCTTGAAATGTTTATCAGGGATAAAAAATCGCTAAGCGTTGATGATATAGACATCAAGAAAATTGATGCGTACATTGATTATTACTGGAATCTTGCAAGAGATATGATATTAAGCGAGGGCAGGCACGTTTCAAGACCGCATGATAAAATCAAGAGTGGCAAACGTACAAATATGGTTACCACAATCAGAAGAATGGTATCCTGCATATGCGATTGGGTTGCAATTGCTGAAAACTCCGAAACAAATGACAATCCATATGCTAAAGGAATTTATGAAGAAACTGCTCCGGATATTGTAAATTATCTCACAGAACTTATAAAATCATGTGAAACAAATACAGAAAATGACGGCTTTAACTGGGGCAATGAAAGCTTGCGCATGACAGCAGTTGAACTTCTCTCAAAGATGAACGGAACTTACGACCCACGCACAAAGAAATATATGTTTATTGACTTCCTTAGAGGTGACGACATACTTCTGAATGAAAAGTATCTTCCCGAACTTCATTCAACTTTCCTTGGCTGGAAAAATTTTAACATTCTCAACAGAATAGAACATCACGCAACAACAGAACTTATCAGCTTTGAGAACAGAATAACAGAAATTTTAAGTGATATAGAATCGAAACATAATTTCAGAAGTATAAAGTTAATCAAGAATTATGGCGATGATATGCAGATAGCATCAGTTTCTGAGCATAAGTATTTTGAATTTCTCAACGAATGTCACAAACAGGCTAAACAGCGTTTTGAAGAACTTTATCACGATTTCAGTGATGAAATTGAGATGTACGAAAGTTACGGACGAATTTCCGATATAAACGGAGAAAAGACAAGCATACTTGAAACATCACTTCAGTGGTACAAAATAACCCGTATAACTTGTGATTACGGCTTTTATATGATGTTCCTTGATGTTATACGCAACAGAATTGCTGTAAATGCTTCTGAACAGGACGAAAGACTTAAACAACAGCTTTCAGAACTTTCCGACAAGCCCGAATATGATTTTGGTGTATATCCAAAGGAAAGTATTCTGGCAATGATTGAGGACCAGAACTATACTGTAGCGGAGTATATGCTTAACTGCATCAGACGACATGATACAAAGACAGTTGACGATTATACAGTAGAGCCATTCAGCTTTTTCCACGGATTCATGAATGAGCATCAGACAAATTATCGTATTGTCTATGGCAGTGGTACTTATCTTGATGCTTCTGTAATGAAACAGGCAGGAATAAAGAATCTTGAAAGAGCTATGAAACAGCTTACAAATAATGCCATGAAAGACGTAAAGGGCGGTTGTGGACTTATCAACAACTGGCTTTTAAGGTCGCCGGCTGGAGCAGACAGAATTGAAAAACTTCTTTCATTTCTTGGTATTCTGAACTGCACTGTAACTGTTGACGGCACAAATTCCTATGATTCATATATGGTATACTGTCAGAAACAGACTGGTAAAATAAATTACCCTCACCCGATACCTGCTTTCAGTTCGTCCGCACAAAGCGAGGGATTCAGAGTTCTTTGTCTTTACGGAAAATTCAACAGCAAAGACCTTATGGAAACATTCCGCAATGTAAACACTGTTGCAAAGCATACAATCGTACTTCTTGATTTTGCCATGAATCAGGACGAAAGAAGAAAGCTTGCAAGAAAAATCAAAGAAGAAAAATCTTTTGCGAGAACATTCATTCTGATAGACAGAGTTATACTCATGTATCTTGCAAAGCATTATACAAAGACCGACATAAACAAGATGCTTATGGCTGTTACAATGCCTTTTGCTTACTATCAACCGTTTGTTGAAGCATCTAATCAGAATATGCCTCCTGAACTTTTTACAGGTCGTGAGGCTGAACTTACATCTATTGAAGCTCCGGAGGGTGCAAACCTTGTATATGGAGGCAGACAGCTTGGAAAGAGTGCATTGCTTAAAATGGCACAGCGCAATATTGACGGAAATGCAAATAATGACCGTGCTGTACTTGTTGAAATAAAAGACCTTGACTACACAGAAGCGGCAAAAGTTGTATCGTCTAAACTGGTTATAGCAGGAATACTTGACGAGGGCTGTCAGTGTGATGACTGGAATGTACTTTCAGCACACATCGAAAAGCGACTTCTTGACGACAATCCGCAGACAAAGATAAATTACCTTCTGCTTATGCTTGATGAGGCTGATAAATTTATCGGTACAAGCATAGATAATGGCAATATCCCGATTACTGCATTGAAAAATCTTCCGTCCAACCGCTTTAAGATTGTCATGGCAGGTCTGCATAACCTCAGCCGTTACGACCATAAAGCAATGATTGGCAACAACTCAACACTTATTCACCTTAATTCAATAATTGTCCGTCCGTTCCAGAGACCAGAGGCAATAAAACTTCTCACAAATACGCTTGCTTATCTTGGATTCAGATTCAAAGCTGATGTAATTTCACTTATCCTTGCAAAGACGAACTATTTCCCAGGTCTTATACAGCTTTATTGTCAGAAACTTATTGAAGCAATGAAAGATGACTATGCAGGCTACAGCGAAATAAGTACACCATCATATGAAGTTACAGAGGAGCATTTCAAGAAAGTTCTCTCCGACAGTCAGTTTATGTACAAAGTAAACGAAAAACTTGAAATCACTCTTTTTACAGAGGAAACAGGACACAGCAAATATCATATCATTGCGCTTATTCTCTCGTATCTCTGCTATACAGAGCCGTCAAATAAAGGCTATACTATGGACGATATTATAAGAATTGCTGAAACATATGATATAACACGTATCAAGAATATAAGCCGTGAACAGCTTCAGGAGCTTTTGCATGAAATGTGGGACTTGAATGTATTAAGTTCAGAGGGCGACTACTATATGTTTGCAACCGAAAGCTTCAGAGAAATGCTCGGCAAGCAGGAAGATGTTGAAAAGAAGATGAGCGAATATTTCGGAGAAGGTGACGGCGAATGATAATGGGTGAAATGTGGTGGAAACGCATGGTTAATTCCGTGCGTTTCCTCGAAGATGTGCAGTACTTTATTGATTCAGGTAAATCTGTTGTACTCAATTTTCCTTATGCTGTACCTTTTCTTGACATAATGACAGATGAAATTTCAATGCGTGTTTCGCAGAATGACAAAAATTTTGAAGTACATGATGTAAGTGAGACAATAAAAATAGACGGTGAAAACACAGAAAGAATTGCTAATTCAGGGGAATATATTCTACACAAATTCTGCCCGAAATCAGTAAGAGTAAGATATTTGCCGACTGTACACATAAGCCGTGAACGCTATGTGGCATCTTGTAAAGATACGCCCCTGCATACGCTTGTTGTATGCGCAGTCGGAATTGACCCACACACTGCGCAGTCATGGATAAAATCAGTAAATGAATATACTGAAAACTGCACAGCGGAGGAACACGGCATATTCATTCTTGTAACTCACGGTGCGAATGTCAGAAGTTCGGGTTGTGTTGAATGCCTGCAATTTTCGGACTATATCACGGATTACGACTGCATGATGCTCTGCCTTACAATGATTTCGTCACTGCCTTACAGCAGAATACAGAAACTTTATTTATCAGAAGTCGCAAGCAATATAGCAAACAATAATGTTGAAAATGCAGGACTGCTTGTTTCGGCAGAAGCCGACCTTATACGTGAGCCGTTTGAGACTACCAAAAAGATATTTGAGGAAAATAATATAAAATGCACAAGACTTGAAGAACAGGTCAACGACGGTGTATGGGAAGCACAGATAAGACTTGTTTTCCCACGTATTGAAGATTACAGAAGTAAAATTGTAAAGAAGTATGAATCTAAAATACAAAAATGCCTGCCGATTACCAATTCAATCAATGAAAGAATCGACAAGGCGAATGATGTTGAGATAGCACAACTTTACACGCTATGTTCCAGCAAGGGCATAGCCGACAGAAGTGAATGTAAACTGCTTGAAAAAATGCGAAAAGCAAGAAATGACCTTGCACATCATAATCCACTCACATTCAAGCAGATTATGGATTTAGGCATATTCTGATATTAAGAATAAAAGTAATGCCCGAAAGTAGTTTTGCAACTGCTTTCGGGCTTATTTTAATTATTTGTTTATTCGCATAAATCAGAATTCAAGAACATAGTAATTAGCTACAAATTACCATCAACAATGATAGAGGTATAGTTGAGAGCTTTCTTTAGCCACTTCAAAAAATCTATGAAGAAAGATTGTTTATCAGCAGAAATGCTATCTAATTCTTGTTCTATTTCAGAAATAACTTTAAACCAATCTTCCTTACCAATCCAATTATAAAAACAGACATCAAAAACAGATTCAGTTGTTCCATCAAATGCGTCTTGGATAGGGTATATTCTATTGAAATAATCCATTAAGAGTTCATAATCTTGCTTATATATCCGTAAAGGTGTAGGATAGCAGTGCCACTCCTCCCATGATGGATTCCAGTCAGGTTCTTCAGAAATCTTAAGAGGATTAAAATCCAATAGAATTTTTTCACTTTCAGGCGCATATAATCTCAATTCTATATACTTTTGCTTTTTATAATCACTTGGTTTCAGCCACATCATAATTTCACCTCTGCACGTTACAAATAATAATGTAAATTTCGATTTATTTTACTGATATTATAC
>CAMWKY010000105.1 GCA_947174965.1 uncultured Ruminococcus sp.
GTATAGGATATAGATAGTTTACTGGACTTTTTTGACAGACTAAAAAGACTTCAAAAACTGAAGCCCTTTTGTTTTATCCGTTGTAATTTTCACGCAGAATCTGTATTTCTCTTTTATAGCCGTCAAGGTCGTTCGGAGTTTCAAGAATTATCGGCAGATTTTTTATTGCGGGGTGATTTATTATATTAATCAGTGCATTTATACCGATATATCCCTGACCGATTTTTGCGTGTCTGTCCTTGTGTGAGTCAAGAGGGTTAAGACTGTCATTCAGATGAACTGCTTTGAGACGGTTCAACCCGATAATGCTGTCGAACTCCTCCAGAACTCCATCAAAATTATTTACAATATCATATCCGCCGTCCCATATATGACAGGTATCAAGACATACACCGACCTTATCACTGTATTCTGTACGGTCGATAATTGCACGGAGTTCATTAAATGTCCTGCCCATTTCAGAGCCTTTTCCCGCCATTGTTTCAAGCAGAACGATTGTTTTTTGTTGAGGGGAAATGATGTCATTCAGCTGACTTGAAATAAACTCAATCCCTTTGTCTGCTCCTTGTTTCATGTGACAGCCGGGGTGAAAATTATAATAATTATCGGGAATTGCTTCCATACGCATAAGGTCGTCAGCCATGATTTTTCTTGAAAAACGTCTTGTTTCTGCATTATCCGAAC
The DNA here is from genome assembly GCA_947174965.1 of uncultured Ruminococcus sp. Classification (GTDB taxonomy): domain Bacteria; phylum Bacillota; class Clostridia; order Oscillospirales; family Ruminococcaceae; genus Ruminococcus. The sequence goes on from CAMWKY010000105.1 coordinate 685, forward strand.
AGAGATTCATTGTGTAGGGAGCATGAACGACAAGTTTTCCGAATTTGTTTTCGTTCATTATGTCAGTCAGCTTTTTCACGTCATTGCTGTTAATTTTTTTAGCAGAAGCTCCACGTGGATTTCTTGTAAAGAAAGCAAACGTATTTGCACCTATTTCAAGAGCCTGTTTTCCCATAGCTTCATAGCCATTTGAATATGAAAGGTGACAGCCTATGTAAAGCATATTTTACTTGATTTCTATGATTTCACCATAAAGCTCACGTGGTGCGCCTATAGCGTTTGATTCGTCTGTATCAATGTGCATAGCACGGGCATATTTATCAGATACACGGCACACAACGTCACCGAGAACTGCACTTCTTTCGGGAGTTTCAACCTTTACCCATACAACCTGCTTGTCAACTACACCAAGTTCCTCTGCATCTGCTGGTGTGAGATGGATATGACGTTTTGCAACAATTACACCCTCTGATATTTCAATTTCGCCAGCTGGTCCGACAATCTTGCAAGCACCTGAACCAGCAACATCACCTGATTCTCTTACAGGTGCAGAAATACCGATTGAGCGTGCATCAGTTGCAGAAAGTTCAACCTGTGTTTCAGGACGTACAGGACCGAGAATTGAAACGCCTGCGAGTTCTTTTTTTGGACCGACAATTGTTACACGTTCTTCACAAGCAAACTGTCCGGGCTGTGAAAGGTCTTTTTTCTTTGTGAGTTCGTGACCTTTTCCGAAAAGGATTTCAAGATGCTCCTGTGTTACATGAATGTGACGTGCTGAAGTTTCAACGATAAAATTTTTTGACATGGTAATACCTCCACTATTTTAAAATAGCGTCCCAAAGAGGAATTGAACCTCCGACCTACTGCTTAGGAGGCAGTCGCTCTATCCAACTGAGCTATTGGGACATCACTAATATTATTCTACCATATCATTATGCAAAAATCAAGAGATTTGATTAATTTTATTTTTTTAATTAATATTACTGATTGACGAAAACAATATTTTTTGATATAATACTTTTAAGGGAGATGATTTATTTGGAGGAAACAACGACCACTTTACCGCCTGTCGTCGATACGATTCAGGAACAGGTTGACAAAGCATCGGGCTTTTTTACTGATATTACAAACTATTTTCTTGGTATATTACCACTCATTATTATTGCAGTTATAGTTCTTGTCATAGGGATATTGCTGTCACGTCTCATCTCAAAGATTATTTCAAAGGCAATGAAACGTTCAAACGTTGAGGATTCCGCAAGAACATTTCTTGTTTCTTTTATAAAAATAGTGTTGTATGTTCTTGTGATTATCATGTCATTATCCGTACTTAATGTACCAATGTCATCAATTATCACTGTTCTTGGTGCGGCAGGACTTGCAGTCAGCCTTGCATTGCAGAACTGTCTTTCAAATCTTTGCGGAGGATTTATAATACTATTCTCAAAGCCGTTTGCATCAGGTGATACTGTTGAACTTGACGGCACAACAGGTACAGTTGAATCAATAGGAGTTCTCTATACGAAAATGCAGACTCCTGACGGAAAATCCGTGCTTATTCCTAATGGAAAAGTATCAGATGCAAAAATCATCAACTATACGGAAACACCGACAAGACGTATTAATCTCAACTATGAAATAAGCTACTCTGCAAACTACAAAAAGGCACGTCAGCTTATTATTTCTGTTGTTTCCGAAAACCAGCTCATTCTGTCCGAACCTGCTCCGGTGATAAGAATGTCAGAACACAAAAGCAGTTCAATTGCTATAGATGTGCTTGTATGGGTGTATAACAGCAACTATCATGAAGTACGCTATACTCTGAATGAGGAAATAAAGCAGATTTTCGACAGAAATAATATTGAAATTCCGTTCAGTCAGCTTGATGTACATATAGACAATACAGCAGGGGAGGAAAAATGAAATACGATATAGCAATTATAGGCGGTGGAGCATCAGGACTTACAGCTGCTGTTTCCGCAAAAATGACTAATCCGCAGAAAAGTGTTGTTGTAATAGAAAGGCTTGCAAGAGTCGGCAAAAAAATAACAGCAACAGGCAATGGCAAGTGCAATCTTAGCAATATGAACATTTCTGCATATAATTATCATGGCTCTGTAGATGCTGTGGAAATTATACAGCAAATGCCCGATTACAAGGAGTTTTTCACTGATACATTAGGTGTACTCTGTGTCAACGGCAAAGAGGGCGGAATTTATCCACGAAGCAACAATGCAACAACAGTTCTTAATGCACTTAGACTGAAAATGCAGGAACTTGGTGTTATTGAAATGTGCAACTGCGAAATAACTGATATTGTACCTGGTATATTATTAAAAGACGGTTTCAAGCTGAAACATAAGGATGGTGAAATAAGCTGTCAGCGACTTATCATAGCTTCGGGCGGATATTCTGCACCGTCATTCGGTACGGACGGAAAAATTATTCGTATGTTGAAAAACATGGGATATGTCACATCTAAAATATGCCCTGCTGTTGCACCGTTAAAAGTGAATCCAAATAAGCTGAAAGGCTTAAAAGGCGTTCGTGTAAAAGGTGAGGTATCGGCTGTTTCGGGCGGAAAAGTCCTGCGTACTGAAAAAGGCGAACTGCAATTCAATGACAACAATATTTCAGGAATATGTGTGTTTAATCTTGCATATCTTTTTCAGAAATACGAGGGGAAATTAAGTCTTGTGATTGATTTGATGCCCGATATTCCGTTGGTTAATATCATGGAATATATTTACAGTATCAGGAAAAGCAGGGCAGAATATATATTGGAAGAATTTCTTACAGGAGCATTTACAAAAAATCTTGCTTTGTACATCATGAAAAATGCTATAAAACGTCCACTTACAGATAAAATATCAACATTGACAGATGATGATATTTCAGCAGTATGTACAAAGATAAAAGCACTTGAATTTGAAGTTGAGGGCTGTTCGTCATGGCAGAACTCACAAGCAACAATGGGCGGAATTACTGCATCACAAATAGATAAGAATTTACGGTCAAAAAGGAAGCATAAAGGAATGTATTTTTGCGGTGAGATACTTGATGTGGTCGGAGACTGCGGAGGATATAATCTGCAATGGGCGTGGTCGTCAGGAATATTAGTTGGCAGAAAGGCAGCAAGTGATGATAAGGATTAACAATATAAAAGTTCCGCTTGATTTTGATTTTGGCAAGCTGAAAAAATTTTGTTCGGATAAATTCAGTATACCCGAAAAAAATATAAAGTTGGTAAGACTTGCAAAGAAATCTGTTGATGCACGGAAAAAAAATGACGTTCACTTCATAATTTCAGTTGATATATCGGCAAAAGGCGAAAATCACATAAAAAATGCCGTTTCGATTGAATATTTTCAATATACCGTGCAGAAAGTCCACGCTGAAAAACGTCCTGTTGTAGTTGGCTTCGGACCTGCTGGAATGTTTGCATCTCTTGTGCTTGCAATGGCTGGAGCAAATCCGATTGTACTTGAAAGAGGTATGGACGTTGACAGACGTGTAAAAGCTGTTGAGACATTCAGAAACGGAGGTAAACTTGATACGGAATGTAATATTCAATTTGGTGAAGGCGGAGCAGGTACATTCTCGGACGGCAAGCTTACAACAGGTATAAAGGACAAGCGAATCGACTGGATTCTTGAAAAACTTGTTGAATTTGGCGCACCTGATGAAATAAAATATCTTGCAAAGCCACATATCGGTACAGACAAACTTCGTGAGACTGTCAGAAATCTGCGAAATCACGTTATTTCTCTTGGCTGTGAAGTAAGATTCGGTGCTAAATTTACTGGATATGAAACAGCAGACGGCTGTATTTCAGCGGTAACATATACAGACGGAGAAAAAATCAACTGCATTGAAACTGATAATGTCATTCTTGCTACGGGACATAGTGCAAGAGATGTATTTGAAATGCTGTACTCTGAAAATGTTGATTTATCGCAGAAAAGCTTTGCTGTAGGTGTAAGAATTGAGCATCTCCGAAAGGATATTGACAAAGCAATGTACGGAAAATTCGCAGGAAATCCTGCACTTAAATCAGCCGATTACAAGCTGGCAGTACATCTTCCGAATGGTCGCACATTATACACATTTTGTATGTGTCCGGGTGGATATGTTGTGCCTGCGTCATCGGAGGAGGGGCGACTTGCTGTTAATGGTATGAGCTGTTTTGCAAGAGATGCTGAAAACTCCAACTCCGCACTTTTAGTCAATATAAATACATCAGACTATGAAAGCAGTCACCCATTGGCTGGAATGTATTTTCAGCGTGAACTTGAGGAAAAGGCATTTGTTGCAGGCGGTTCAGATTATTCCGCACCTGTCGCACTTTTCGGTGATTTCATAGAGGGAAGAACTTCTGAAAAATTCGGCAGGATAAAACCATCATACCAGCCACGCACAAAATTTGCAAATCCTGAAGAATATCTGCCTGACTATGTATGTGAATCGCTGAAAATCGGCATTAAGGAAATGGGTAAAAAAATAAGCGGGTTTGACAGTACTGATGCAGTGCTTACGGGGATTGAAAGCAGGAGCAGTTCACCAGTACGCATAAACCGTACGGAATCACTTGAATCTGTTTCAGTCGGCGGACTTTATCCGTGCGGAGAGGGAGCAGGCTATGCAGGCGGTATTGTTTCAGCGTCAGTTGACGGCATGAAATGCGCAGAAGCTGTTATAAATAAAATTGTATCGGAGAAAAGCAGATGAATCTTACTAATATTAATACAGTTAAAGATATATTAAGCCGTCATGGGTTTAATTTTTCCAAAGGTTTAGGACAGAATTTTATAATAAATCCTGATATATGCCCGAAAATAGCTGAAAACGGCAATGCTCAATCAGGCTATGGAATACTTGAAATAGGAACAGGAATAGGAGTTCTTACAAAAGAACTTGCATTGAGAGCTGACAAGGTTTCAGCAGTTGAAATTGACAGCCGTCTTATGCCTGTTCTTGCTGAAACACTGGCAGATTTTGAAAATATAAAAATCTACAATGAAGATGTAATGAAAGCCGACCTGCAAAAAATTATAAGCAACGATTTTTCGGGACTGAAAGTTGCTGTATGTGCAAATCTGCCCTATTATATTACGTCCCCGATAATTATGATGCTCCTTGAAAGCAGACTGCCTGTTGAATCGATTACAGTTATGGTGCAGAAAGAAGCTGCGCAAAGACTTTGTGCGGAAGTGGGTACACGTGAATCAGGTGCAATTACTGTCGGAGTTAACTATTATGGTACAGTTACACAGCTGTTCAGTGTTTCCCGTGGCAGTTTTATGCCATCACCTAATGTTGATTCAGCCGTGATAAGAATTGACCTGAATAAAAAGTTGCTGTTGAATGAGGAGCAGGAAAAATTTTTCTTTAAAATGGTGAAAGCAGGATTTTCACAGCGCAGAAAAACTCTTGCAAATTCGCTGTCGTCTGTTATGGGAATTGATAAAACTGTTGTTTATGGTGTTTTGAAATCACTTGATATTCCTGAATCCGTACGCATTGAGGCTCTCACAATGGAAAAGCTTACAGCAGTTTCAAATGCACTTATGTCAAGTTGATTTGTAAAATATACATAAAAAAGTTGATATATTCTGTAAGAAATAATATTGACATTCAAAAAAAATTTGTGGTATAATAATATTATGTAAACTTATTTTTTTAGAAAAGAGGAAATATTTATGAAAAAAGTTTTAAGCAGTATACTTGCTTTTACACTTGCTACGGCATCTTTTACAGTTCCTTATCTGACTGGTGATAACCTGATTGTATCTTCAGCAGCTGAACTTACAGGAGAATTGGGTGGCTACAAACAGGAATTGGTTGACCAGTCCGAAATAAGACCGCATCTTTATGTTGAAAGCAAGCTGATAAGCATTGATGAAGCAAGACAGAACCCGACACAGAGTGTAAGTGTAATAGTAAGCGGTGCAGATTTGAAATATTGCCATATAGGTCTTCGTGTTTATTATGATTCACGCCTGACAATTGCAAGAGACAGCGCAGGAAATCCTGATGTCAAGCTTGGCAGTGCTACAGATTCTTTTTCTGTTGTTGCGTGTTTAGATGAACAGAATGTTTCAGTTTCAGGAATGAACGGTGTAATTCTCAGAAGTTCAGGTACTTCAGACAGCGGTCGTGACGGTGCTATCTATACAATGACTTTCACACTTCCGAATGATGTACAGTCGGGTGACGTTTATCCTTTTGATATTTATTATAAATCTGCTGACGGTTACAGAAGTTTATTTACCAGTTATGAAAATGATTTTTATGGTCAGGTTATGCAGGCATATACTTTTACAAGAGGTATAAATAATGGTATAACAAATTCGTTTAATCCTTCAACTGACGTTCTTGACATTAACGGAAATGTTATTTATGGTATTGTTGAATCCTGTCCGGCTGTTGTAAATGTTGATTCAGGTGTGGACGGTGTTATTGCGATTATGGGTGACGGAATGACAACAACATCTGTAACAATCGAAACAACTACCACTACAACAGAGGAAACAACCACCACAACAGAAGAAACTACTACCACAACAGAGGAAACAACTACTACAACAGAAGAAACTACTACCACAACAGAAGAAACAACCACCACAACAGAAGAAACTACTACCACAACAGAGGAAACAACTACTACAACAGAAGAAA
>CAMWKY010000106.1 GCA_947174965.1 uncultured Ruminococcus sp.
ATGGTATATAATATAATTAGAATCAAATAGCACCGTTTAAATTAAACTTAAATTTTTTTACAGGAGATGATTATTTTGAATAAAAAGAAACTTTTATCGGCTTTTACAGCAACTTTGTGTTTCGTAAGCACATTTGCTGTTATGCCACAGTTTGCAGGTATGCAGACTATTGCAACTGAAGCAGTCCGCAATGACTTTGAGGTTACTTATGAAGGCTGGCACGGAAGTGACATTGATTCAAGTGTTGAAGCTGTTGATGGTATCGGCTTTGACAATTCAAGAGGTATGCTCGTAAGCGAACGTACTTCATCAGATGCAGGTGCAGTATCATCAAAAGGCTTTTACCTCTGGGGCGGAGTAAAGTATGACTACAGCGTGAAAGTAAAGTCTGAAACTGACGAAGTATTCCATATCTCACTTCTCTACAAAGATGAGGTGACAGAGGAAGCTACAACAGTTGAACTTGCTACAAAGAGTGCAAAGGCTGGCGAGTGGACAGAGATTTCCGCATCATACAAAGCACCTGAAAATACCTACGAATACGAAATTACAATCACAACAGAATCAACAAACGATTTTGTTTTTGATGATGTTCTTATCACATCAAAAGAGGGCAAAACTATTGAAGCAAAGGCTGCATCAGGCGGTCTTAAAGATGCGTTCAACGGTTATGGATTCCGTGTTGGTAATATCCTCAACGGCGGAACTGTCAAAAATTCCGCTATTACTGCAATGTATATCAAGGACTTTAATGCAATTGAATGTGAAAATGAAACAAAGGCTGATGCTGTTCTCAGACAGAACGGCTCTACTGATACTAATATAAATGTAAGCCTTGACAACTGTTCCGCTATCGCAGATTTTGCCGCTAAAAACAATATCGCTTTTCGTGGTCATGCGTTTGTATGGCACAGTCAGACACCTGCATGGTTCTTGAAAGAGGGCTTCAACGGCAACGGCAACTGGGTAACACCTGCCGTAATGGACAAGAGACTTGAAAGCTACATCAAAAATGTATTCAATGCTTTTGCTACACAGTATCCTACACTTAATCTCTACGCATATGACGTATGTAACGAATGTGTATCAGATGACAGCAACAGAACTAAAAACAACGGCGGTGCAAGAGAACCTGGCGATAACAACGTTACGGGCGGTAAATCAGCATATGTTGCAGTATACGGCGACAACAGCTTCGTTGAAAAGGCTTTCACCTATGCAAGAAAGTACGCTCCGGAGGGCTGTAAGCTTTTCTACAACGATTACAACGAATACTGGGACCACAAACGTGACTGTATTATAAATACTATCCTCAAGCCTTTGAAGGAAAAGAATCTTATTGACGGTATGGGTATGCAGTCGCACATCAATGCAGATGCAAACGGATTTTCCGGATTAAATTCTTATCTCAGTGCTATGGATATGTATCTTGACCTTGGTCTTGAAGTTCATGTATCAGAGCTTGATATTTCTACAGAGGGCGGAAAATTTACGCTTGAACAGCAGGCTACCAAGTACAAAGAAATCTTCAAACACGCTATGGAAGTAAATACTCAGGGAACACACCCGGGCAGAGTTACTCTTATTCAGGTATGGGGTCCTAACGATGCTAACTCGTGGGTTGGTACGGATAAGGCTACAGGCAAACCAAATTCACCTCTCCTTATGGATGGAAATAATCAGCCAAAAGCTGCATATAATGCACTTATGCAGCTCGGTGACGGCAACGGTCCTCTTGAGGGATTCGGCGGTGGTGGTTCTATAAAACCTATTGAACCTAACGAATACGGCTGGTACTTCCAGTGCGGATTTGAGGACGGCACACAGAGCTGGTCTGACAGAGGCGGAAACAAGGTTGCACAAAGCAATGCAGAACACTACACAGAATGGGGCAGTAATTCACTCCTCGTATCAGACAGAACTTCTGCTTGGCAGGGTGCATCTTATTCACTCAACAGTGCTTTCAAGGCTGGCGAAACTTACAGCTTCTCTGCACACGTAAAGCAGAATACAGAATCAGCTGCAAAATTCATGATGAAAATTGAGTATAAAGACGCAAGCGGTGAGACAGCTTACGACGAAGTTGCAAGCGTTACAGCTCCAAAGGGTAAATGGGCGCAGCTTGCAAATACAGAATACACAATTCCAGCAGGTGCATCAGGTGTAAAGATTTACATCGAAACAGAAGAATCTCTTACAGATTTCTATGTTGACGAAGTAATCGGTGCAGTTGCAGGCACAAGCATTGCTGGAGAAGGACAGCCAGACGTTGGCGGAAATACAAATCCGTCAAATCCGTCAACATCAAAATCAACACCTGGTGATGTCAATAAAGACGGCAAAATTGACGTATTCGACATGGTTTCTGCATTAAAATGCTATACAGGTACTCTTAAAGATGCTGATGCTGTAAAGTTAGCTGATGTTGACCAGAGTGGCAAACTTGAAGTTAATGACCTTGTACTGTTACAAGATTACATTCTTGGAAAAATCAAGGAATTTCCAAATAACAAACCAGATGCTCCCGCTGTTGATGTTTCAAAACTTGCAGCAGCTTTCGACGGAGTTTCAATAAACAGCAGCTGGAAGAAAGACGGAGAAAACAATGTTCTCTGGACACAGCGTTTCGGTGCTGACCCTGGATTCATGGTTTACAAAGACAGACTCTATGTGTTCACAACAAATGATGCCGTTGAATACAATTCAAACGGAGAAATTCAGGTTAACACATACAATTCAGGTACTATTAACTGCTTCTCGTCAGCAGACCTTGTAAACTGGACAGACCACGGTGCAATTCCGGTAGCTGGCAGAAACAGCAGAACACAAAATGGTGCAGCTAAATGGGCTTCGTTTGCATGGGCTCCTGATGCTTGCTGGAAAACAATCAACGGCAAAGATAAGTTCTTCCTCTATTTTGCAGACAGTGCAGGCGGTATCGGTGTTGTTACAGCTGATTCTCCTGAAGGTCCATACAGAGATGAACTCGGTCACGCTCTTATCAATAAATCAACAGCTGGTTACGGCGATGTTGAATGGCTCTTTGACCCCGCAGTCCTCGTTGATGATGACGGAAACGGCTATCTCTATTGCGGTGGCGGTGTTCCATCAGGAAAAGCTGCTGACCCGGGAACAGCAAGAGCAGTTAAGCTTGGTGCAGATATGATGAGCCTTTCAGGTTCACCTGCAAAAATGAATCCTCCATATCTCTTTGAAGATTCAAGTATCCTCAAAGTTGACGGCAAATACTATTACTCATACTGCACTAACTGGAGTACAGGCGGTAACCCATATGGTTTCGGCAATGCAGAAATCGGTGTAATGGTAGCAGATAATCCGCTCGGTCCATTCACATACAAGGGTATTGCTCTCAAGAATCCTGCTGCATATCAGCTTGACGGCGGCGGAAATAATCACCACTCAATAGTTGAGTTCAAAGGCAAGTACTATATGCTTTATCACAGCCGTAATCAGTCAAGAGCTATGAATATTCAGGCTAAAAACAATGACGGCACTATCGACCTCGGCGGAAACTACCGTTCATGTCATCTTGATAATGCAACTTTCTCAAATGGAATGTTCTCTGCAAGCGGTTCAATGAAAGGTGTTGAACAGATTCAGTCAATCAGCCCATATCAGACAGTTCAGGCTGAAACAATGTCAAACCAGTCTAAGGGAATTTCTGTAAATGGTCTTTGTGATACTGTAGTATCCGCTAAAAAAGGCGAATGGACAAAAGTAAACTGGGTTGACTACAGCAAGGGCATCAAGAGCATCACTGTAAAGGCATCTGCTAAAAACGGCGGAGTAATCAAGATTTGCAAGGATTCTCCAAAGGGTGATGTTATAGGCTATGTTGAGGTTGGTTCTTCAATGTCAGAAGTTACTGTTGCTCCTGTTTCAACAGAGGGCGCACAATCTGATATATGCTTTGTATTCAGCAATGATATTGAATTTGACAGCTGGTCATTTACTTCTTAATTAAAATATTATTCTGTTCTGCATCTGCACAACCGCAGTACAGATAATATAAAGAAAAATTAATAAGGGACAAATCAGAAAAGTAGTCGTGTTTGGGTTCACGACTACTTTTTCTTTTGAATCCATGCAAAAAATCCACCAAATCTGCAAATTTTGGGTTGTAAATTTTTTATGAACGTGATATAATAATTACAGATTTAATGCAACGTAAACAAAAAATTTTTTTGAGAGTGGTGATTATTATGAGTTTTAAAAAAATGGCAGGCAGATTTATTTCTGCTGCAACCGCTTCTGCTATGCTTATGACAGCTTTCACTTTTATGCCAAGTGATGATGATTATATGGAGGCATATGCAGCAAGCAATGTAGTTATTAACACTAGCAAAACTTATCAGAATATCAGAGGTTTCGGCGGTATAAACCACCCTGAATGGACGGGGTCTGATATGACGGAAGCTCAAAGAAAAACAGCTTTCGGCAACGGAGCAAACGAACTCGGTCTTACTATACTCCGTGTGTTCGTAAACCCTGATAAAAGTCTGTGGAATCTTGCTCTCCCGACTGCACAGTATGCTACTAAAGCAGGTGATGTTACTATTTTTGCATCTCCTTGGGAACCGCCTTCAAATCTTGCTGAATCGGGCGGTAGTAACGGCAAACTTCATATTCCTAAATCAAATTATGGTGCTTATGCACAGCATCTTAATGATTTCGGACAGTATATGAAAGATAATGGTGTTGACCTTTATTCAATATCAGTTCAGAACGAGCCTGACTACGCTTCTGAATGGACTTACTGGTCAACAGATGAAACTACAGATTTTATTGCTAACTACGGTGATAAAATTACAAGCACAAGACTTATGTCGCCTGAATCTTTCCAGTATGCTCCTGAAAATGCTTCATGGGTTCCGGACGGCGGTAAGAAGTTCTATACAAAGATATTAAATAATGCAAAGGCTATGGCTAACTGCGACGTGTTTGGTACTCATATGTATGGTACAACAAGAGACTGGATGGACTTCCCTGCTCTTGAAAATTCAGGAAAAGAAATCTGGATGACAGAAGTATACGTTCCTAACAGTGATGCAAATTCCGCTAACCGCTGGCCTGAATCTGTACAGGTTGCTGAAAATATCCATAATGCTATGGTAGTCGGAAATATGAGTGCTTATACATGGTGGTATATCAGAAGAAGCTACGGTCTTATGACAGAGGACGGAAAAATCAGTAAACGTGGCTATTGTATGGCTCAATATTCAAAGTTTGTCCGTCCTGGTGCAGTACGTATTGATGCTACAGAAATTCCTGAAAAAGATGTATATGTATCAGCTTATAAGAAAGATAATCAGGTAACTGTTGTTGCTGTAAATAAGAGTACAACAGCCTATACACAGAGTTTCTCCTTATCAGACGGCACAATCACTGATGTTGACAGATACAGAACATCTGCAAATGAAAATCTTGCACTTACTGAAAATCTTGAAAATGACGGAAGCGGATTCTTTGCACAGCTTCCAGGTGAGAGCGTTTCTACATTCGTAATCACTCTTGACGGCGCAGGCGGAAATACAAATCCAAACCCAGGAAACAATGATAATCCGGGAAATAATGATACTCCTGATGCAAACGGCTATTTCTTCCATGATACTTTTGAGGACGGTACTGACGACTGGGAAGCTCACGGTACAGCAGAACTTTCAATGAGCGGACGTATTCCTTATAAAGATACTAATGCACTTCTTGTCCAGAACCGTGAAAAGTCATGGTGCGGTGTACAGAAAAAGCTTGGCAGTGCATTTAAGGCAGGTCAGGAATATAGTTTCAGCGTATGTGCAACTTATGCTGACGGTGCAGACACTCAAACAATGAAACTTTCTCTCCAGTATACAGATTCAGCAGGCGAAACGAAGTTTGCAAACATTGCAACAGGTGTTACGGCAAAAAATCAGTATGTACAGCTTGCAAACAAAAACTTCAAGCTCCCTGAAGGCGGAAGCGACTTTGTAATCTATGTAGAAACAGCTGAAGATGCTGAAAACTTCTATATTGACGAGGCAATCGGAGCTAAGGCAGGAACAGAAATTGCTGGTCCTCCTGCACCAACACTTCCACAAACAACAACTACTACAAAGCCTGCTGTAACTCCAACAGATAAAGTTATTTCAGGTGATTTGAACTCTGACAATAAAATTGATATTTTCGATATGATTGAAATGAGAAAACTTCTTGCAAACAATTTTGCAAATGCTCCTGCTTCCGCAGATACAAACGGCGACGGTGAATTTTCTGTTGCTGATGCAGTTGCACTCCAGCAGTACCTTCTCGGACAGCTTAAGGAACTCAAATCAAATGTTACATCATCAACACCAACACCATCAAAACCAATGCGTACTATATCAGAGTATACTCCTCTGGTTGAAGTAAGCGAGTATGAAACTGCCGACTCAAAGACAGAAAAAGCTGGCGTAAATTACGGTACGCTTGAAAAGAAGAGTTATTACTCCGATTTCTGTGGCAGAAATAAGAAATACAACGTTCTCCTCCCTGCAAATTACGATAAAAACAAGAAATATCCAGTACTCTATGTTATGCACGGATACTGGGAAGACCAGGACAGAATGATACTCACTGGCAACGACCATATTCCAACTCAACAGATTATCGGAAATGCTATTGCTGAAGGTGCAGCAAAAGAAATGATTGTTGTTTTCCCGTACATCTACTCAAGTCAGACACAGGATAACTGTTCAGCTATGGACGACGCTAATAATCAGGCATACGACAATTTCGATACAGTTCTCACAACAGAGCTTATGCCTCTTATTGAAAAGGAATACAGCGTAGCTACTGGCAGAGAAAACACTGCAATCACAGGATTTTCAATGGGCGGACGTGAAGCTCTTATGATTGGTCAGAAACACCCCGACCTCTTTGGCTACATGGGTGCAATCTGCGCAGCTCCCGGTGCAACTGGTGCATTTAAGTTTGCATCTGAAAAGGAAGCACCGTCACTTATTTTCCTTACAGCAGGAAGCAACGACCAGACAGTTTTCAACACTCCAGAAGGCTATCACAACAGCTTTACATCTAACGGAGTTCCTCATATATGGCACTATGTAAACGGCGGTTATCACGGCGACAACTGTATCCGTGCGCATATCTACAACTTCATTCGTGCCATATTCAAAGCATGACATCTTCATAATCATCCCTCATGATGCGGCTTCACAAGAAAGTGAGCCGCATTATTATTTATGTATGTATTGACATTTTCTGTATACGACAAAAAAGCCCGGAACATTAGGTCAATACTCATATAGAAGTTTTCCAAAAACAAATATGAAAGACTTATACAGCAGGCTAT
>CAMWKY010000107.1 GCA_947174965.1 uncultured Ruminococcus sp.
TAAATTTATATGTTAGGAAATACTAACCAAAATTCCACTTATCTATTTGTGAAAAACGCACAATAAAATCAATCAGAATTAGTTTAAAAAAGCAATAGAAATTTTTTTGATTATATGTTATAATACATAAGAAGTATGTGAGAAATAATATGTCTGTCACTATGGCTTGTTATTTATTTCACATTTATTTTAAAAGGAGGTTTATCTTTAATGAATTCAGCTAAATCTACAGTTCCTTTCAAAGGTACAAAGGAACAGGAAGCCCAGCTCCTTGCAGTTATTGAGGAAAAAAAGGGAACTCAGGGTGCATTGATGCCTATTTTGCAAAAGGCACAGGAAATTTATGGCTACCTTCCGATTGAAGTTCAGACAATTATTTCCGACAACACAGGTATTCCGCTTGAAAAGATTTATGGAGTTGTAACTTTTTACGCTCAGTTCTCACTTTATCCAAAGGGTGAATACACAATCTCAGTTTGTCTCGGTACAGCTTGCTATGTAAAAGGCTCAGGCGATATTTACGACAAACTTCAGGAAAAACTTGGTATTGCAGGCGGTGAATGTACAGCAGACGGTAAATTCTCACTTGAAGCTTGCCGTTGTATCGGTGCTTGCGGTCTTGCTCCTGTTCTCACTGTCAACGAGGACGTTTATGGTCGTCTCACTGTTGATGATGTAGATAAAATCATCGAAAAATATACAGCATAATATTTATAACTGTTAGGAGGTTAACTTATGAAGACTCTTGAAGAACTCAAGGCTGTCAGAGAATCAATGGAGAGCGAAGTTGCTCTCAGAACTCATGGCAACACTTCTTCAAATTCAAAATATGAAAGACACGTACTTGTCTGCGGTGGTACAGGCTGTACTTCTTCCGGCTCTCCAAAAATCATTGCAAAGCTTGAAGAAGAATTTGCAGCAAAGGGCTTGACTGATAAAGTTCAGATTGTAAAGACAGGTTGTTTCGGTCTTTGCGAAAGAGGACCTATCATGATTGTTTATCCTGAAGGCTCTTTCTATTCACGTGTCGGCGTTGATGAAATTACAAGAATTGTTGATGAGCATCTTATCGGCGGTAATCCTGTTAAGGAGTTCCTTTATGAAGAAACTGTTGACGGCGATAACATCAAGGCTCTTGATGATACTGCTTTCTATAAGAAACAGCACCGTGTAGCACTCAGAAACTGCGGTGTTATCAATCCTGAATGTATCAACGAATACATAGGCAGAGACGGCTATAAGGCTCTCGGCAAAGTTCTTACAGAAATGACACCAGAAGACGTTATCCAGACAATTCTTGATTCAGGTCTCCGTGGACGTGGCGGCGGCGGATTCCCTACAGGTATGAAGTGGAAACTCGCAAGAAATATCGTTCCTGACGCTGATATGAAGTATGTCTGCTGTAACGCTGACGAGGGTGACCCGGGTGCATTTATGGACCGTTCAGTACTTGAGGGTGACCCGCACGTAGTACTTGAAGCTATGACTATTGCAGGTTATGCAATCGGTGCTAAACAGGGTTATATTTACGTTCGTGCTGAATATCCGATAGCTGTTGACCGCCTTAATATTGCTATTGCACAGGCTCGTGAAGCTGGTATGCTTGGCAAGGATATTTTCGGAACAGGCTTTGACTTTGACATTGACCTCCGTCTTGGTGCAGGTGCGTTTGTATGCGGTGAAGAAACTGCACTTATGACATCTATCGAGGGCAACAGAGGTGAACCACGTCCGAGACCGCCGTTCCCGGCTGAAAAAGGACTTTTCCAGAAACCAACAATCCTCAACAACGTTGAAACATACGCAAACGTTCCGCAGATTATCCTTAATGGCGCAGAGTGGTTTGCATCAATGGGTACAGAGAAGTCAAAGGGTACAAAGGTATTTGCTCTTGGCGGTAAGATTAAGAATACAGGACTTGTTGAAGTTCCTATGGGTACAACACTCCGTACAGTTATTGAGGAAATCGGCGGTGGTATTCCTAACGGCAAGAAGTTCAAGGCTGCACAGACAGGTGGTCCATCAGGCGGTTGTATTCCAGCTGAACATTTTGATATTCCGATTGACTATGATAACCTTATCGGCATCGGCTCAATGATGGGTTCAGGCGGACTTATCGTAATGGACGAAGATAACTGTATGGTTGATATTGCTAAATTCTTCCTTGAATTTACAGTTGATGAATCATGCGGTAAGTGTACTCCATGCCGTATCGGTACAAAGAGAATGCATGAAATTCTTGACAAGATTACAAAGGGCAAGGGAACTCTTGAAGATATTGATAAACTCGAAGAACTTTGCTATCATATCAAATCCAACTCGCTTTGTGGTCTTGGACAGACAGCTCCAAACCCTGTTCTTTCAACACTTCGTTATTTCCGTGACGAATATATCGCTCACGTTGTTGACAAGAAGTGTCCTGCTGGTGTATGTAAAGACCTTCTCAGCTTTGAGATTGACAAAGACAAGTGCTTTGGCTGTACAATGTGTGCTAAGCAGTGTCCTGCTGATGCAATCCATGTTACAGACTACACAGCTCCCGGAAAGAAGAAGCCTGCATTTGAAATTGATAAGGATAAGTGCGTTAAGTGCGGTGCTTGTATCGCTACTTGTAAGTTCAAGGCAATAAGCAAGAAATAAGCGGAGGAATTATTAATGGAAAATATCACAGTTAAAGTAAATGGTGTTGAAATCTCCGTGCCAAAGGGAACAACTGTTCTTGAGGCTGCTCATCAGGCAGGTTTTGAGATTCCTACACTTTGCTATATGAAAGAAATTAATGAGATTGGTGCTTGCCGTATCTGTATTACAGAGGTAAACGAGGGCAGGGGATTCCGCCTTGTTGCAGGTTGTGTTTATCCATGTTCAAACAATATGGAAATTCTCACAGCTTCACCAAAGGTTATTGAGTCACGCAAAAAGACTCTTGAACTCATTCTCTCAACTCATGACAGAAAGTGCCTTTCATGCGTAAGAAGCGGAAACTGCGAACTTCAGAAACTCTGTAAGGATTATGGAATTGATGATGCTTCTAAGTATGATGGTGTTAAGAACGAGTATGAAATTGATGATACAGCAGCACATATGTACCGTGACAACAACAAGTGTATTCTTTGCCGTCGTTGTGTTGCAGTATGTTCAAAAACTCAGGGTATCGGCGTAATCGGTGCTAATGAGCGTGGATTCAAGACATTTATCGGCTCTGCATTTGATATGGGTCTTGGCGAAACAAGCTGTGTATCATGCGGACAGTGTATAGCTGTATGTCCTGTTGGTGCAATTGCTGAAAAAGACTATATCAAAGATGTACTTGCTGCTATTGCTGACCCTGAGAAAGTTGTTCTTGTACAGACAGCTCCTGCTGTACGTGCAGGTTTAGGCGAATGTTTCGGTATGCCAATCGGTACAAATGCAGAGGGTAAAATGGTTGCAGCTCTCAGAAGACTTGGTTTTGACAAGGTATTTGATACTGACTTTGCTGCTGACCTTACAATCATGGAAGAAGCAAACGAGTTCCTTGACAGAGTAAAGAACGGCGGAAAACTTCCGTTAATCACATCATGTTCACCGGGCTGGGTTAAGTTCTGCGAACACTACTTCCCTGACATGATTGACAACCTTTCAAGCTGTAAATCACCACAGCAGATGTTTGGTGCTACAGCTAAGACATATTATGCTGAAAAAATGGGAATCGACCCGAAAAATATAGTGATGGTTTCTATTATGCCATGTACAGCTAAGAAGTTTGAAATAGGCAGAGAAGACCAAAGTGCAGCAGGTGTTCCTGATGTTGATTATGCACTTACAACCCGTGAACTTGGCAGAATGATTGAGCGTGCAGGAATCAATTTCCTTGCTCTTGAAGATGAAAAGTTTGACGAGCCACTTGGCATTTCAACAGGTGCAGGCGTTATCTTTGGTGCAACAGGCGGTGTTATGGAGGCTGCTCTCCGTACAGCTGTTCACACACTTACAGGCGAGAATCCTATCGACTTCCCGCAGATTCGTGGTACAGAGGGCATTAAAGAAGCTGAATACGATGTTGCAGGCATGAAAGTCAAGGTTGCTGTTGTAAGCGGACTTGCAAATGCAAGAGAAGTGCTTGAAAAGGTACAGAAGGGTGAAGCTGATTATCAGTTTATTGAAATCATGGCTTGTCCCGGCGGTTGTGTAAACGGCGGTGGTCAGCCACAGGTTGCAATGGGTATCAGAAACTTTGTTGACATCAGAGAAAAGAGAGCAGAAGTGCTTTACAATCTTGATGCTTCAATGCCTTTGAGACAGTCACATGAAAATCCTGCTATCAAAGCTGTTTATGCTGAATATTTCGGCGAGCCGGGTAGTCACAAGGCACATGAAGTTCTTCATACAAAGTATGTAAAGAGAAGTGTAAACTAATATAACAAAAAAATAAACGGCTGTCGATATAAAACGGCAGTCGTTTTTTTAAATCTGTTTCGGAAAGGAAAAAGAAATGAAAAAATTAAAGAAATCATATGTCATTAGTGTATCACTTGGAAAAAGATGTTATCGTCATATACAAATATCAGCCAATGATACTTTGGAATGTCTTTCGGATTGTATTCTCTCTGCGTTTGATTTTTCTGACGAACACCTCCACGCATTTTTTATGGATAATCGTCAATGGAGTGAAGATGATGCTTATTTTCACTATGCAGAAGAAGATGCTGAACGTCATACCTGCGACTATACACTTGAACAGGCTCATCTTGAAAAGGATAAACAATTCAAGTATATTTTTGATTTCGGTGATGCATGGACGTTTCAATGTAAGGTTTTGAGTGTTCTTGACGTGGCAACCCCTCGTGCTATGGTTGTTGAAAGTAAGGGTAAAGCACCGAATCAGTATACCGATTATGCTGAAGATTATTATGATGATGAAGATTTCATAGACATTCCGGCTGTTGATATTGCTCCGGAACTTTATGAAGCAGCTTTTAATTATCGTCAGACAAAACTCTGGAAAAAACTCTATGATACTGATATGTTCGCTGTAGAACTTTCAAATGGTGAAACTGGCTATTGTACAGTTATGGGACGTGCTGGCGAACACATTGCAATTGCAGTGTATATTGGTCAGAATGGCTGGAACAGTTTTAAAAAATTGATACTTTCTGACGAATATCATTCAGATGATGAAATGTTTGAGGTGCTAATTTCACAGGATTGTATACAATGTGAATTTGTCTGCAAAGCGGATATTTCAGATGATGTTCTCGAAAAAATACAGGCTTACGGCAAGGCAAACGGAATCTCATTCAAAGGAAAAAATTCTTATCCTGATTTTATTCGCTATACGCCGTATAAAGTACCATGGGCAGTCAATCCGCAGGAACAGAAGATTATGAAAGAGGTACTTCTTGCGGCGACTTATATTAGTGAAAGACTTGAATCCGGTGAAACACGTAAAACTATTGGTTTGGACGATATAAGAGAAGTTTCTGAAATACCACTGTTGAAAGTAACTGAAAATGGTGTTGTATGTGGTAGAACAGCTGTTCCTGAAAGTACAGAAATTGCATATCCAACTCCTGAATTTAAAAAGACTGACAAGCTGAAAAAACTGAAAAAGAAAGCCAGCTGGGAGTGTGAAGCTGTCTGTCTTCGTTCACCTTCTGTATCAGATGATGGAGAAATTCCCGGATTTCCAATAATACTTATAGCAGTAAATACAGAAAATGATTTTATGCTG
This sequence comes from uncultured Ruminococcus sp., assembly GCA_947174965.1. Classification (GTDB taxonomy): domain Bacteria; phylum Bacillota; class Clostridia; order Oscillospirales; family Ruminococcaceae; genus Ruminococcus. Next base: position 5,714 of record CAMWKY010000107.1, read on the forward strand.
GTTACAGAGCCATTTCATGATTACAACAAAAATGCGGAGCAGATTTTAGATGATTTTGTTACAAAAATGATTGAAAATAAAGTTTGTCCCGGTTCAGTTGTAATAAAAGATAAGCGTACAGAAATGTTGCTTAAGGATTTCTGCGACAAATGCGGAATTATAATGATGACAACAAATAAATTTTCAAAACTTGATGCAATAAAGGCAGAATTGTTTGATATGCAGGAAAGAGGAAGCATTGATGATGACATTCAGATGATTCTTAATTTAATTGATTCTCTTAGCGAAGAAGAAATGGCAGGGGTTCCAATAGGAATTTTACAGAATATTCTGACATATCCCGATATTTCAGAAAGTTTGAGGAAAAAAATTGAGAAAGTGCTAAATAAATAATACTGCTTGCATTGAAAGTATGGCATCATTTTTCGCTGATAAAGCTGTTAAGACCAGAAAATATAGTAAGTGCAACTTTTTCCTGATATTCGTCTGTATTAAGAAGTGATGCTTCATCAGGATTTGAAAGAAATCCACATTCAACCATAACAGTAGGATTTTCACTGTAATAGCACAGAAAAAGTTCTTTTCCGCAAAGCTTGATTTCACGCTTGTTTTCGGGCTGTAGATTCTGGAAACTCTTTTGCAGTGATTTTGCAAGTTTTTCACTTCTGCTGTCAGTTGCTGAATAGAACATCTGCGCACCGTTGTAAAATGGGTCAGTGAATTGATTCTGATGAATCGAAATGCAGACAGCATTGTCATATTTGTTGAACAGTTCAAGCCTGTTGTCCATATCGGAGCTTTTCTGATTTGCGATTCCCTCAATACCGCTGTCGTGGATTGATGTATCAGTATCTCTTGTAACTTCCACTTCATAGCCTGAAATGAGCAGTAAATCCCTTAATTTGAGCAATATATTGAGATTTATTCCTTTTTCGGGTACGCCTTCAGTTGATACACAACCGCCGTCAAATCCGCCATGACCTGCATCAAGGATAATAACTGGCAGTTTTTGCTCTGATATGATTGAAGTGGGTACAGAATAGCTTGCTATTTTTTCACTTAAAACAGATGCTCCGCCGATACAGGCTATAGCACCGCCAAAAAATAAAGTTCCGATTAATATTTTATGGTTAGCACTTTTCATTGTAATACTCCTTGTCGATATATTTAGCTAATACAAAATATGCAGGATTTTATAATATTATTCTTGTATGACAAATAAGTAAAAAATAAGCCTCCCGAAAATTTTTTAGGGAGGCATTATTCACATTTAAACATACAGTCAGCGTCATCAGCATGAACTATAAGCCAATCAAATTTTTTTGAAACAATATAGAAGTCTTCAATTTTTTCAGTATTTTTCAGAACACTTATTATTTCAGCAATATATCCCTCATACACCTAGCCATGACTTAATATAAGATAATGCTTTCCGTTATCGGAGGATAATTCAGCTATATTGTCAATGTATTTTTCCCAGTCGTGTTCATATATCGTCGGGGATTTTTTTAGTCGCTTGTGAAGTCTCAAGTATATATAATCAAGATTAGTCAGGTCAATATATTTTCCGCTTTCGTAATCAAAAAAAGAATAA
>CAMWKY010000108.1 GCA_947174965.1 uncultured Ruminococcus sp.
ACATATGAGTCATAATTGCAGAATAAACATAGTTTACAGTGATTTCAATATTTTCATCAAAAATAAGCTTGCTTATTCTGTTGATGTTGAAATAGTTGTTGATTGCAAACTCAATGAGCAATTCGGGCTGAAGTTTCATTGTAACTTTGAAAAGTCCTCTTGCTTTTTCGTCAAAATACGCACATTCAGCAATAGCAATCTTATAAATTGCATCAGACGGGTGACAATTTTTACTTTCTTCTATGTCCTGCATGATAATATCCACACACTTTTTAGCCGTATCGTCGTAACTTTCCGAAACGTTCAAAGCCATTGCACATAAAAGTACCTTTGCACGATTGTTAAACTTCATAAGTTCAGCGGATTCAAGATAAACATCTGCACTTTTATCACACATTGTATTATAAAAATAACATGGAGTGCTTGCCCAGTTTGTATTGAAAATGCGGTCTAAATCTATAGCTATCAGAAGTGCAGATGCGCTTATTCCCGTGAAAGCATAGACTGCATCAGTACATATCTTACGACATTCCTTGTTATAGTCGCTGTGTGCATAGCGTACATCACCTATAATTTTCCATAAACCACAACCGCAGACTGCATAAGCAAACTGTACAAAACGTTTGAAAAGTTCAGGGTTTTTCAGGTGGTTTACTTTGTTGTCGAATTTTCTGTCAAATTCCCAAGAATTATTTTTTATCATCGGCTGACTTATTACTTTTGGCGAAATGTTCTTGAGCAGACTAATATCACCGCTTTCAAGAAATTCCGTGCCAATATCAATTGTTTCACGTGGAACACCTGCATTATGGATAGCCTCCATAATTTCTGACAAATCGTTTTTGTTTTCTGCGTAAATCATTTGTTTTTACCTCCTAAAGTTAAAATAATTTCAAGTCGTTTCCTTGCTGTCGTGATGTATTGCTGAATTACGGTCATAAGGTTGAGAATTTTCTTGATGTCTGCTTTTGTGTCATGCCTGTACGATTCGACAGACTGCACAAAATCCGCAACAAGCCTGCTCAAACCTTTTAAGCCGTAATTAAAGCACTTATTTGATAGTTTGCTGTCCATTCCCGACTGCATACCGCATTGTATCATAAGCTGAATGTTACTTTCAATTTCATTAATAATCTCCGTTACAGATTCAGCATATTTTAGATTACTGGCTGTTGTTTTGTATTCATCAGGCAACCAGTATTCCTCATATTCGGGAACGCTGATAAAGTCGTAAATCTCAATCGGAAACAATACAAACTCATTCTTTTCAATTCGTGCAGATGCAAGAATGGTGTAATCTTTTTCGGGATTATCAAGCATTTTCTGTCCTATTTTTTCAACAAGTTCAACAAGACTTTTGGTTTCCTCACGGTATTTCACACGCATAAATGCCTGAAAACCTGCGCCGTCCTCAATTATAAGCGTGTACTGTTGAGTATGCTTGTCAAAACCTGCTGAAACGCATTTTTGAGGGTGTATAAACATAAGTCTTTCCGTTTCATTCTGCGGATTTTTTTCGTATAGTTCAACTATAGCCTGTCTGAAATCGCAGTAAATTCTGCTTCTTATCTCCTCGCAGTTAAGGTCAAGTGATGAGTTCATGGCAACAACGGTTTCTTTTGATGTTGAAATTTTCCCCTCACTGATTTTAGCATTTGCAAGAATAATTTTTCTTCTCATCATAGTATCAAGCGTTGTAATCATTCCCCAAGGAGTAATTTTATTCAAAGTATGTCTCTTTGTCTCATAGAAAGTAGGTCGGAGGTCTGATACCGTGAGAAACGGATTTTCCTGTACATCAGGATTAAGAAAGTAATATATTTCGCCCTCATAGTCACCACCCGAAACAGTGCGTTCTCCTATCGGAATAAGCGTGAGATAGCCATTATACTGCTTGTAGTCCTGCCGAAAAGTACCGAGCATATCGGGAGTTATATCTTGTCTGCAAAGATTTTCAAGCATACTGACAGTTCTGCACATCTTGTCTGTAAAAAATTCCGTGCTAAAAGATGCACGTCTTGCAAGGCAATCACTCAAACGTGTACTCAAATCACGCATTGCACGTTCTGCATCTGCCATTCTCACGGCATGACAGCGGACAGCAGAAATCTCCATATTTTCGGGAGCTGTTTCAGGTATGCGTACCAGTCCCCTTTTCAGAACGTCTCCGAGCATTTCAAGGCAATGCACCGCACATTCATTTATTTTCCTGATTTCCTCTGCTGAAAGTGATTTCTCTGTTTCTTCTTCTGCTGTCGGAATTTCCTCTACAGTTTCAGGAATCTGCTCACTTTTTTCCTGCTCCTCAAAGCAAATATCTGCATAATCTTCTTCTGTCAGATTATTTTTCAGCAGAAGTATTGCCCCGACAATATGACGGCATACAGTCCTTGAAATGCACGAACACGTACACTCATTCAACGGAGATTTTACAGTTACAGTTTCCCCCGATATATCCACAACTACAGCATTATCTTCCTCACGTGAAATCGGCATAATTCCATCAATATCTTTGCAGGCTCTTTTATATATACCCTTGTTTGCAAGTGATGTAAGAAATGTTTCGTCGGCATTAATTAAATCTTTTTTCAGTTTATTATCCAAGAAATTTCCTCCTCACATTATCATTTTGCATATATATTCCCCTAGCTGTTCGGGAGTCATAGCACCTACAAATGCACCCATATCAGCTAATTTCTGCCCGAGAACTCTGTCAAATGCAGGGTTTGCCTGTTCGTCAAGCGCCGTCAGATAGTTCAGTTTTGCACCGCTTTCAATGATATTCTTGCTTGTATTCATAAGACGGTTTACAGATGCACCCTCATACAAATCAGTAACAACAATTATAATTGTCCTTGACGGTTCAGAAATCAACTGCTCACAATATGCAAGTGCTTTTCCGATGTCCGTACCACCGCCAAGCTGTACACTCATCAAAACTTGTGCAGGATTTTCCGCTTTGTCAGTCAAATCCACTACAGCCGTATCAAAAATCACAAGATTTATCTCCGCAAATGGCAGACGTGATATAATCTGCGCCATGACAGCACTGTAAATCACCGAACCAAGCATTGAACCGCTTTCGTCAATTGCGATTATCACTTTTTTATTATTATATTTTTTGATTCTGTCGGAGAAATATATATCTTTCAGAATAATCTGATTTGATTCCTTGTCAAAATTTTTAAGATTACGGCGGATAGTCTTTTTAAAGTCGATATTTCTTGCGGAATGTACCTGACTTGACCTGTTTCTGTCAAGTCTGCCTGATATTGTACGCTTTATATCCTGTTCAATTTTTCTTGCAAGTTCCTTTGCAACCTGTTCCGCTATTTTTTCGGCAGTCCTCAATACTTCACCGTGCATGAGGTGTTTAAGCTGTAAAACTGTTTTCAGCAGATTCATATCAGGGGTCATATGCTCCAGTACCTCTTTATCTGCAAGCAATTCTGTCATCTCAAACTTTTCAAGTGCCTGTTTCTGAAGTATTTCTGCTGTCTGTTTCGGAAAAAGCTCTCTCACCTTTGTAATCCACTCCGCACCATTCAGCACGCTTGCACCTGTACCGCCTTTTCTATCGTCCGTGCGTACGTCCTGCCCCTGCGCTCTGCTGTAAAGATAGTCAAGTAACTGTTCCATGTTCTCAAACGTTTTCAGCGTGTCGGCATCTCCGCTGAACTGCAACTGCTGTTCCGAAAACTGTCCTAAGACAAGTCGCCAGCGGTTTATTGCAGTCTGTGAACTGTCATTCATAAAGTAGCTCCTCCTTTCCGATTATTCCGCAGATTATACGGTCAAGCTCCTCACCGAAATCAAACAGATTTTCATCAACTGCTGATTTTTTCATAAGGTCTTTTTCGCTTATACCATGAAGTTCCGCAACAGATTCTGATACAAGCTGAATTTCTGACGGCGTAAAATTGCTGAACGCAAGACGAAGTGACGGCAGAATTTCAAGAAAATCATCAAATCCCATATCTGTAATAAGCTTATCAGCCATTTCAAGGAATGAATTATCAACAAGAACTATATCACGAGCTGTAGAAAACAGTCCACGAAGATAGTCAGCACCCTTTTTCTGTATCTCCGTACTGCCCGTGAGATACCCTCTTGCACCTTCCTCCGCTGATTGTTTATAGTCTGGAGAAATTGCACAAAGCAATCCCATTGCACCACCATAAACAGCAGCTTCTTTTTCTGTTGAAGATACAATTGTAAGCAGTTCTGCTTCAAAGTCATTTATTCTGTAGTCAAGTACGGAAACAATTATACCGTACATGATTTTCATGATATTTATAACATTGTCAGCATTTTCAGGCGGTACATTTGCCATTGCAGGCAACATTGAAAGAAGTCGCTCAAAACATTTGCAGAGATACTTCATTGTTGATTTATCTTCAAAATCATAAAGGCTCTGCAATTCGCAGAGTGTCTGAAAATAGCCTAATCCTCTGCCGATTGAAAAGAAATCGCCGTCCGAACTGATAATATCGTCAATTAATTCCTGCTCCGCTGATTTTAATTCAATACCCATAAGAAAGCAGTCAACAGCAATTCCGCCAGCAGTCTCACAACGCTGATACTGTCGGAGCATTTTTTCCGCAAAAACTCCGCAGGCTTCCTCAATAGTAAAACCGTCTGTTGTATGGTCAATCAGAGACGCATCAACCTCCGGACTTCTTCTGTACTGCCATTCCTCACGCACACGACTACGGTCACGGTTGTTTTTTATGTCAGAACCTTTCATAAGCTTTGCAAAATCTGTTTCAAGAAACTGCATACGGTGCATAAATCGGCTTAACTCCATTCCCCTTGCTGATGTAAACAAAGATGCTTCAACCGTAGTCGGTGCGGACGACTGATATTTCAGTCGCAGACTTTTGCACTGCTTTTCAAAATCAGCAATAAGCGGTGGTATATGTTCAGTGTTGTTTATCTGCCCTACACCGTCACCAGTTGCAAGATTTGCAAGAATATCAAGCGGAACAGATGATGATATAGTCTTTTCACCCTTTATAAAGCACGCTGTAACAGCATCAAACGCTTCACTTATTCCACATTCCATAGAATCACGCAGGGCTGAAAGTCCGTTCATCATTGTGTATGCGGAGGTCATATCGGAAATTGTTACCTGTATATCTCTTTTTGTGGATTCCTTTGCAGTCAGTGTGATTAAGTTAAAAACATTATCATTGTAAATTTCATGCGGAGAACTGCGGATATATAGTTCTTTCATGACACTGTCGTAAAAAAGCGGGTACATCATTCCAGATGCATATCCCCTCAATGCATCAACAGCTCTGTACGAATAAGCCATAGGATAACAGCCTTCATCAGTTTTTGAGATTTTGTGAATCTTTGGCGGTTTAATATCTCCCTGTTTAATCAGATTATATATTCCGAACGTATGAAATCCGCCTGTAACAGCAAGTACTTTCTTATGCTCCTGCATGGCTTTCAAGATATTGCAAGCCATATATTTTTCACGGCTGATTGTACCGTCTGCACACAGTTCATCGTCCGTGCAGTCAGTTCTTGTAAGTATGCAGTATGTATTCATCTGACGCACAAATTTTTCAGTACTTATATATAATCCGCCTATCTCAAAATATTTCTCCCAAAATTCATCAAAATCCCTTAGCCCTGTTTTTTCGCATATTTTCTTATAAAATCTGCTTTTAATAAATCTTGAATCATCAGCATAACTATGCTTGTCGGTATCTTTTCGCAGTCCCTCATTTTCAGCAGTATTTATCAAAGTCTCACTGTACGGCAAATCAATGAATTTTGCTGTAATACTGTGCTTTTTAGCTTGCATAAGTGCATTATATTCAGGAGAGGAATATTGAAACGGATAGTAGCATTTGTAGTCTCTGCCATTTTCTGAAACGTATTTTTTTGTATCTTTATAGTAGTAATAGAATGCAACAGGTGGTTTTGTCTGTTCATCTGTTATGACAGAAATAAGATGATTTGCATTTTCAGGTCCTTCAATAAGAATTATATCAGGCTTGTAATTTTCAATTGTCCTGATTAAATGATACGAACATACAGGGCTATGATGACGGATTGGAAAAAGAATCAGCGAATCATTCAGATTATACGGTATTATCGGAGATGCTTCGCTGTATTGAAGTAATCTTTCCATAATCCACCGACTTTCTCACTTTTTTTCTTGACAGATGTGCGGAAATAGCTTTTCAGCTTTTCCAAATCGTCTTTATTTTCCTTGCATACAGCACCGAGAAGTGTCTCTGTAAGTACATTCAGGTCAATTCTGCCGTCTCCGTAGTACCATGCGTGACTTAATGCGTGATAGTATACTGAAACTGCCTCTGCTGTACTCATTACAGCATTAGGCTTGTCAATAACAGTTCCCTCATTGTCCCTGCCCTCACGCAATTCATGATAAGTAATGGCAAGAAGTTCAGCTGTATCTACATCAACAGGCATATCAATATGATTTGATTTTGCAAGATTCTGCGCTTCTTTTATGATGATTTCTTTTTCAAGTCGCACATCTTTTACAGGCTCAACAGTTTCAAAGTTGAAACGTCTTTTCAATGCTCCCGACATCTCGTTTACACCTTTATCACGTGTATTTGCCGTGCCGATTATGTTGAATCCTGCTTTTGCAAATATAAGACCGTCATTTTCAAGTTCAGGAATATTCAATATCTGGTCGCTCATTACTGAAATAAGACTGTCCTGAATTTCCGCAGGTGTACGAGTTATTTCCTCAAAACGTGTGAAAATTCCCTGCTCCATACCAACCAGAAGCGGAGACGGCACAAGTGCTTCTCTGCTGTAGCCTTTTGCAAGCAGTAACGCATAATTCCAGCTATATTTTATCATATCTTCAGTAGTTCCTGCTGTGCCTTGTACCGTGTTTGTGCTTACTCCACAACAGGCAGCCGAAAGAAGTTCAGACAACATTGTCTTAGCCGTACCCGGCTCACCAACAAGCATAAGTCCACGATTTCCGGCAAGTGTGATTATACAGCGTTCAACAAGTGCATCATTGCCATAAAATTTGCGTGATATTATGTGTTCACCGACTTTTCCGCCAAGAATAAATGTTCTTACAGCTTTCGGCGAAAGTATCCAGTTTTCAGGCTTTTTTCCCTTGTCATTCTGTTTCAGGATTTCAAGTTCATCTGCATAACGCACC
>CAMWKY010000109.1 GCA_947174965.1 uncultured Ruminococcus sp.
ATCACAGTGGCAGCAACTGTAAACAAATTGAAGCCGTAAGAGTAACAGCAGATGCAAGAATAACGGAAATAATTTACTTAAACATAATATTTCTCCGGTTTTAAAATTGAGAATGATTTTCAATTTTCGATTATATCACATAAAAACAGTTTTGTCAAGTGGTATGTAAAAAAAGCTGTACAAAGCAAGTCTGTACAACTTTCCTGAAAATTCAGTTTGCAGTGCTTTTCTGATTGCCGATAATAAGCTTTTTTATAATTGGTACACGGAATATCAGAAATGCGCCTATACTTGTCAGGACGATTTCAGGGAATATGTATGCACCATTATACAAAAAACTATAGATAAATTCATTATCTGTTGCGAAGCCCTCCCAGAGCTTGCCTGAACTATGAAATACTACAACACCGCTTGTAAAATGACAGATAAAACGGATTCCAAGTGCAATTATGATTCCCGAAATCCAGCCGAAAACACCAAATTTACGGAAAATTCCCGATAATCCTATAGACGTATATGCAATGATATAGTCAAGCAGAATACACGAAACAAGCATAAGCGGAGTGAGACCCCACGCAATAAGCCCGTCCATTGCTATACCGCTTGCAAGCTGATAGACTGCAAAAATAAATGCAACTCCGAGCCCCTTTTTCAAGCCATGTTTTATGCTGTACATTGAAATCGGAAGCATACTGAACAGGGTTACAGAGCCACCCCATGGCAATTTGTAAATCTGTATCATGCTAAGTACAACCGCCATAGCAATACAAACTGCACCTTCAACATATGGTAGAATTTTTGATTTATTCATATAAACCCCTCCTAAAGAAAAAATCCGAACTTTTTTAAGTTCGGATTTTGGCGTGCCTGGAGGGATTCGAACCCCCGACCTACTGGTTCGTAGCCAGTCACTCTATCCAGCTGAGCTACAAGCACATCATATCAACAATATATATTATATACCATATTTCTTAAAAAGTCAAGCACTTTTCAAAAATTTGTACAAAACAACTATTTTGCGAAAATTTTATGTTATTTTTTGTAAAAAAAGACGTTTTCAAAAAAAACTGTTGACAAATACAAAAATATGTGATATAATGGTTAGTGTTGTGAGGCACTAGCTCAGTCGGTAGAGCATACGCCTTTTAAGCGTAGGGTCGAGGGTTCAAGTCCCTCGTGCCTCACCATTTCAAATAACTTTCATGAGACACTAGCTCAGTCGGTAGAGCATACGCCTTTTAAGCGTAGGGTCGAGGGTTCAAATCCCTCGTGTCTCACTTTTTTATGCCTGAAAAATGCCATAGTATTATCATAATACTATGGCATTTTATTTATCAGTCCAATAAATTCTCAAAAACTTCAATATATTTATCCGAAGGAATATTCCAGCTGAAATCGCAGTTCATACAGCGAAGTACAAGGTCATTCCAACGCTCTTTATTATCATAATCAGCTTTTGCACGACGTACCGCATCAAGCATATCACTTGCATTGTATGTCTTGAACGTGAAGCCGTTGCCGTCAATTCCGCCGTTATCACATACAGAATCACGCAGACCACCAGTTTCACGCACAATAGGAGGAGTTCCATATCTCATGGCTATCATCTGTGCAAGTCCGCACGGCTCATTTTTTGACGGCATAAGAATCATATCCGAACCTGCATAGATTATACGTGCAAGTTCGGGGACGTATCCTGTTGTAACTGAAACTTTATCGGGAAAACGTCTTGCCATTTCAATGAAAAAGCTTTCATAAATACTCTCGCCACTTCCAAGAACAGCAAATTTGAAACCAAGTTTAATAATCTCCTCAAAAACACAGCGTATAAGGTCAATCCCCTTATGCTCAACAAGACGTGAAACAATGCCTATTATGGGCGCATCATCAACAGTAAGACCAAGTTCTGTAAGCATCTCACTCTTGCATTTTTCCTTGCCTGATAAATTATCCTTTGAAAAGTTCCATGCAATAAACTGGTCTTTTTCGGGATTATAGTCGTCCATGTCGATACCATTCAGAATACCTATAAGCTTATCCTGCTTTGTCTTCAGAATCCTGTCAAGTCCATAAGCGTACCACGAATTAAGAATTTCATTTGCATAGCTTTGTGAAACCGTGATAATCTTATCAGCCGTTTCCAATGCACCTTTCATCATGTTGATACGTCCGTCATATTCAAGGATATTCGCATGATTTTCAGGAATACTCATAAGTTCGCCAAGAACTGACATACCATAAGTACCCTGATATGCGATATTGTGGATAGTAAATGTTGTTTTGATATTGCTGTAGCCCGACTGGTATTTATAGTAAATCTGGAGATAAACGGGAATAAGTGCTGTCTGCCAGTCGTTACAGCTTATAACATCAGGCTTGAAACTGATATGCTTAAGCATTTCAAGGACTGCCCTGTCAAAGAAAACGAATCTTTCGCAGTCATCATAGAAACCATAAAGACCATCTCTGTAGAAATAATATTCATTATCTATGAAATAATATGTAACATTATTATTTTCAAGCGTATATATTCCACAATACTGCTTGCGCCATGAAACATCTACAGTTATATTTGTTACAAACTCCATATATTTTCGGTGTTCTGGCTTTATCGACTTATAAAGCGGAATCACAACAGCACAATTATGCCCTTTTTTACTGATACTTTTAGGCAAAGAGCCTGCTACTTCGGCAAGACCGCCGGAGGCTGAATAAGGTACAGCCTCGCTGGCAACAAAAAGTATATTCATGTCATCTGCCAACCTTTCGGTTATCGGGATTATATCTTGCCGTTCTTGTCGATGTGAAGCGGATAGGTTTCAGAAAATTTCAGTACCTTTCCGTCACTTATTTCTGCGTTCTTATCTGTAATTATTGAAGATATTGTGCAGTCGTTTCCGATAACAGTACCCTGCATAATAACAGAATCTTTTACAACAGTACCCTTTCCGATTTTAACACCTCTGAATATAACAGAGTTTTCAACAGTTCCCTCAATTACACAACCGTCTGCAATAAGAGAGTTCTTGATATTTGATTCAAGACCGTATTTTGTAGGTGCATTGTCGCCGACTTTTGTATAAATAGGAAGTCCCTTTTTAAAGAGTGCTTTTCTTGTATCTTCACAAAGAAGCATTTTATTTGCAAGATAGTAATTCTGAATATTATCTATGCGCACAAAGAAATCCTTGTGTTCATATCCCATAATTTTATATTCATTGTTGTTATTCTGGAGAATTTCTCTTGTAAAACTGTAGATATTTTTGCTTACAGCATCTGCAACAATCGTTCTCAGTAAATCCTTGCTTATGATAAGCATTTCAAGCCACTGATTACATTCGCCAGAAATTTTCGGGTCAACAAGAACGCTCTTTACTCTGTTATCCTCATCAAAATCAAGAATTGTCGCATTGTTGTTTTTCTCGCTGTCATAGAGAGCCTTGCTGTAAATAAGAGTAATATCAGCTTCTGTACTCATATGCTGACGGAGAACATCATTGAAATCAATAGTTGTAACAATATCGCAGTTTGAAAGAATTACATATTGAGCCTTTGAATGTTCAACAAAGCTCCAGATGTTGCCGAGTGCATCAAGTCTGCCCTTGTAAATACCGCCTGTCTGGCTGTATGGTGGAAGAAGATGCAGTCCGCCTTTTTTACGAGCCAAATCCCAGTCTCTGCCCGAGCCGAGATGGTCGAGAAGTGAGCCGTAATTTGCCTTTGTGATAACGCCGACTTCTGTAACACCTGAATTTACAAAATTTGAAAGAGGAAAATCGATAAGTCTGTAACGTCCACCGAACGGAATCGAACCCATAGTTCTCTTTTTAGTAAGTTCGCTGACATATGAATCGTGCATACTTGCGAAAATAAGACCTAAAACATTATAATTAACACTACTCATTTTTATAGTACCTCCGCTCATATGTTTTCGCTGATAATCTGCTTAGGTTCAACAGACTTATCACTTGATACTGTTACATTGTGACCTACAACAGCAATACCCCAGTCGTCTCTGTTTTCAACCTGTTCAGGACTCTTTCCGATATGTGTACCGCCCTCAATTACACAATCACTGCCAACTATAGCGTATTCAACAACTGCTCCCGACTTGATTACTGTATTCGGCATAACTATACTGTAATTTACAGTTGCACCTTCTTCAACAGTAACACCAGCAAAGAGGATTGAGAAGTCAACAGAGCCGTCTACAACACTGCCTTCTGCAATCATTGAATTTTCAACTTGTGCATTACTGCCCATATACTGTGGTGGCATATAACTGCTTCTTGAATAAATTTTCCAGTTCTTGTCATAGAGGTCAAGAGGAACGCTCGGACTAAGCAAATCCATATTTGCCTCCCAAAGTGAATCAAGAGTTCCTACATCTTTCCAGTAACCCTCAAATTCATACGCAAAAAGTCTCTGATTATCACGGAGCATAGAAGTGATGATGTCTTTTCCGAAATCCTTAGACCATGCCTCACCTCTGTCACGCTTTGCATTTGCGTCATTTTCATTCTCAATAAGATATTTTTCAAGTTTATCCCAGCTGAATACATAGATACCCATTGAAGCAAGAGTTGATTTTGGTTCTTTTGGTTTTTCAACGAAATCCATAACCTTGTTGTTTTCGTCACAAATCATAATACCAAAACGTGAAGCCTCTGCAAGAGGTACATCAATAACAGAGATTGTGCAGTCCGCATTATTCTTGATGTGGAAATCAACCATTTTTGAATAGTCCATTTTATAGATATGGTCACCGCCGAGAACTACAACGTATTCAGGGTTATAACGTCTGATAAAGTTCATGTTCTGATAGATAGCGTTTGCAGTACCCTCATACCATGATGCACCTGCCTGTGATTCATATGGTGGCAGTACATGAACACCGCCGTTCATCTTATCCAAGTCCCAAGGCTCGCCGTTTCCGATATATTCATTAAGCACAAGTGGCTGATACTGCGTAAGAACACCTACAGTGTCAATGCCCGAATTTGTACAGTTGGAAAGGGGGAAGTCGATAAGACGATATTTTCCGCCATATGGCACAGCAGGTTTTGCTACATTTTTTGTAAGTGCATATAATCTGCTTCCCTGACCGCCTGCGAGAAGCATAGCTACAACTTTTTTCTTTGTGTACATAAAATACCTCCTGATATTTATATTTTGTTTTGATTATTTAGTCTCATTTGAAGATTTTTTCTTTCCTGATGCAGACTTTGTGTTAACTTTTGAAGCTTCCGACTTCTTTCTTGCTGAAAGTTTAAGATACATTACAGAAAGAGGTGCAAGCGTCATTGAAATGCTGTCCTCAAAACCGTGCATAGATTCTTTTTCCGATTTATAGGATTTTGCCGATGCATCTTTTCCGCCAAATTCCTTTGAATCTGTATTGAATACAACTTTATATGTGCCTTTTTTCGGTACGCCTATACGATAATTTTCACGCTGTACAGGAACGAAATTGCATACAGCAATAATTTCATCTCCGTTATCGTCGATACGTCTGAACGCAATCACACTCTGCTTATTGTCGTCATTTGAAATCCAACTGAAGCCACTCCATGAATCGTCATTATGCCAAAGTGGAGAATTTTCAACATAGAACTTATTCAGCTTTTCGGAATATTTAAGCATATTGCTGTGTTCGGGCGTATCAAGCAGACCCCAGTCAAGCTGTGTTTTGTAGTTCCACTCACTTTTCTGAGCAAACTCCTGACCCATAAAGAGAAGTTTCTTTCCGGGGTGCGCCATCATGTAGGCAAGAAAAGCACGGTAAGATGCAAACTTATCTCCCTCTAATCCGGGCATTTTATTAATCATTGAACATTTTCCGTAAACTACTTCATCATGAGAAATAGGGAGAACATAATTTTCTGAAAATGCGTAGAAGAATGAGAAAGTAAGCTTGTCGTGATTGAATGAACGGTAAATCGGGTCGAGGGACATATAACTCAACATATCATTCATCCAGCCCATATTCCACTTGAAATTAAATCCAAGACCGCCTATATCAGTAGGCTTTGTAACAAGAGGCCATGCAGTTGATTCTTCTGCAATCATAAGGGCATCAGGGTGCTTTGAAAAAACGGACTCATTAAGTCTTTTAAGAAATTCAACAGCTTCAAGATTTTCATTTCCGCCATTCTTGTTTGCAGTCCATTCGCCGTCACGTCTGTCATAATCAAGATAAAGCATAGATGCAACAGCATCAACTCGCAGACCGTCAACGTGCATTTCTGTAAACCAATAGTTTGCGCTTGAAATAAGGAAAGAGCATACCTCTGATTTGCCATAGTCGAAAACACGTGTACCCCATGCCTTATGTTCTTTTTTGCGTTCGTCTGTGTATTCATAACAGCAAGTGCCGTCAAATTCATACAAGCCTGATGCGTCCTTCGGAAAATGAGCAGGAACCCAGTCAAGAATTACGCCTATTCCTGCATTGTGGAACATATCAATCATTCTGCGGAAGTCGTCTGGAGTTCCATAGCGTGAAGTTGGTGCAAAATATCCTGTAACCTGATAACCCCATGAGCCGTCAAAGGGAAATTCTGTAAGTGGCATAAACTCAACATGAGTATATGACATTTTTTTGAGATATGGGATAATCTCATTTGCAAAATTTATATAGGAAGTGAAAACTTCTTCTTCACCTGTATTTTTCCATGAATTAAGATGCACTTCATAAACATTTACAGGACTTTTATAAATTATCTTGCTTTTTTTGGATTCAAACCATTCAGCATCATTCCATTCATAACTGCTCTCATATATTTTTGAAGCAGTTCCCGGACGTGTTTCAAAATGATGTGCATACGGGTCTGATTTCAAAATTCGTCTGCTGTCCTTTGTTTCGATACTGTATTTGTAGATGTCGAACTGTTCGAGCTTTGAAATTTCTGTTTCCCATATTCCATCAGAAATAAGCTTCATAGGATTTTTTGTTATATCCCACTTGTTGAAATCGCCTACAACTGAAACACTTACAGCATTAGGAGCCCATACTCTGAATGTAAAAACTTTGCCTCTGCCTTTTTTTCTTGAGTGAACACCAAAAAATTTCCATGATTCATAATTTTTTCCTTGATAAAACAGGTAAAGAGGAAAATCATTAGGATTGTTATTTTTATTAACTGACATAATATAGTC
>CAMWKY010000110.1 GCA_947174965.1 uncultured Ruminococcus sp.
CTGACAGCTCTGACAGAACCAGATGGGACAGTTGCCAGGACCAATCTCAAGCTCTGCTATTCAGACAAGAGAGACCGAGTAAACATGAGTTTTAATCTCTCAGTAAGAGAGATAGGTAATAAATTTTTGTGGCATAAATAAATATAGAAAATGCAATAAAACCTGATATAATGGCAATGATTTTACGCCATAGCGGAAGTTTCTTTGATTTTTCTGAGACTTCTTTTTTCTGCATCTCAATAAGTTCAGGAATCTGTATATTATTATACGGTTTTTCAGCTGATTTGCCTGTGCATGAAAAAATTACATCATCAACAGTAACCGCATTAAAAATAATTCCTCTTGCCATACGGTTTGCGGAAGTGGTATAAAAACTGTTTCCGCTGAAAAAATCCTGCGGTGTACCTTCTGTAACAATATTTCCATCAAAAAACATCGCACATCGCTGGGCATATTCCGCACAAAATTCAATATCATGACTTACCATGATAATTGTTATTTTTCTTTCCAGCAGATTATTGAGAATACCACCGAACATCTGTTTAAATTCTGCGTCAAATCCCTTTGTCGGCTCATCAAGCAGAAGAATATCAGTATCAAGCAAAAGTACTTTTGCAAGTCCTGCCCTCTGCTGTTCACCGCCCGATAAATCATAAGGGTGACGGTCAAGGAGATTTTCAAGCTGACAAAGTGCTGTTACATAAGCAAATTTGTTATTCCGTATTTCTTTCGGAATATCTTTTAACATTTCCTTTAAATCTTCACGAACTGTATTTTTTACAAACAGTGCTTGCGGATTCTGCGGAAGTACGGAAATTCTGCCGTTTATTTTTATTTCGCCACGATAAGCCTTATTAAGTCCGCTGAGAAGTTTAAGAGTAGTTGTTTTACCTGCTCCGTTACCGCCCATTATTGCAATAAATTCTCCTTTATATACTGTAAGATTAAGTCTACGAACTACATCAGTACCGTCCTTTTCGTATCTGAACCATACATCTGATACGTCAACAACAATTTCATCTGATTTTTCAGGAACTTTTTTAATCGGAACTTGTTTCAGGAAATTGTATTCTGCGTATTCAGCAAGCCACTTTCTGCCGTCCGAAACCGTCACGGGACATTCGGAATCTGAATTGACAGCACTCCATATTCTCATCGGAGCAGGCATTGCAAGAAACATCTTATTTCCCGACTTTTTCAGTAATTCACCCACTTCTTTCGGATTTCCGTCACATATAATATTTCCGTTTTCCATTACTGCCACACGGTTTGCAAGCGGAAATGATTCTTCAAGGCGATGTTCAATTAAAATAATTGTCGTACCGAGTTCACTGTTGATTTTTTTGAGTACTGCTAAAAAATCTGATGCTGAAATGGGGTCGAGCTGGCTTGTCGGTTCGTCAAGTATAAGTACGTCGGGCTGCATTGTCATAATCGACGCAAGATTAAGCAGTTGTTTCTGACCTCCCGAAAGTTCAGTAACATTTTTATAAAACCATTTCTCAATATCGAAAAATGCTGCCATTTCCGCAACACGCACACGGATTTCAGCTGTTTTATATCCAAGACTTTCAAGTCCGAATGCTAATTCATGCCATACTTTATCGGTTACAATCTGATTTTCGGGTGACTGACTGACAAAACCTATTTTCTGCGACTGCGTTCTTCGGTCAACTTTTTCGAGAATTACTCCCTCAAACAAAATTTCACCCGACTTTTCACCATGTAAAGCAAGTACTGTTTTCAGTTGCCTTAAAAGTGTGGATTTTCCACACCCTGATTTTCCGCAGATTACCAGAAAATCACCTTTTTCTACTTTCAAAGATAAGTTATCAAGAGCCTTTTGAGTACATTCAGGATATGAAAAATTCAGATTTCTGATTTCAAAGACCGCCAAATTTTATCCTCCTTTCTGTTTATAAATACAGGTATATTGCAAAGTAATATATAAACAATATAGAAACTTATTGTAAACGGTTCGGCAAGAACGCCTTTGACTGACGGAAAGTAACGCCATTTCAGACCATCTGCAAGTATACCGCAGGTAAGATATATTCCGCAGAAAAGCAGACAGCATAGTATACTTTTATCCCTGCTGTCAAATCTGTAGATTGAAAAAGCTGTCCTGCCTTTAAGACCATATCCACGGCTTTTCATACTGTCCGCCGTTTCAATTGCATTTTCAAGAGACCATGTAATCATAATTGAAAAAATTCTGACTGCATTTTTCAGTCTGCTGAAAATACTGCCGTCCGATATGTCTTTTCCTATACAGTATTGTGCATCTCTTACTACTTCAAATTGTGCCTTGAATTTTGGAATGAAACGTAAAGTCATACTCAGAACGAGTGAAAGAGCAGGAATAATTTTTCCAAAAATATATACGAATTTGTCAGAAGTCATAATAATTGTATAGCACCTGAACCAAAGCAAAGAAGTTCCGAGCATTACAGAGGAGGAAATTCCGTACAGAATACTTTCAAGTGTAAGCGGATTTCCCGACGGAAGATAGCATAGGATAGTGATTCCCTCGTGACTGAATGCAGGATTTATAATCATTGCTGTAAGCATTGTCGGGAGCAGAAATTTCAGACAGAAAATTACAGTTTTTCTGCCGTCAAGATATACTGCATAAGATAAAGCTGATAAAAATGAAATTATCAGCATAACAGGGTGCATAATAAACATCAGATAAGCTATGACAAGTCCGAAAAATAAGAAGTTTATTATCGGGTGACAACGTGAAAAAGTATCTCTCATCATTCACCGCCTGTTACAGCATATCCACCGCCGACATCGTTTCCTAAATCGCAGGTGTAACGCCATTCCACTACTTCACCGTCTTTAAGCTGATAACGACTGCAACCGTAATTCGGATACCAGCCGTCAACACGGTACATCCACCCTGAAAGATTTCCGCAGTCAAATTCATAGAGATTGTGAATACCCTCGACGTATGCACTGTTATACATCGGAGTCCAGGAAGCCTCCATGTGTATGTTATTTTCCTTGCAGATACGCTGTAAAACGTCATAAACCGATTCGCCCTCATAGAATATCACTTCTGTTGCAGGAAAAATTATGCCGTCCGCAGGAAGAACGTCTAATTTTTCGGAGTTGAGTTCACCGAGATTGTTAAGTATTGTGGAACACTCAACAGAAAAAGTGCAGGTATATTGAGTTTGTTCGTTGATTTCAGCGTTTTCAGGTTCAACAGGCATTGGTTTTCCCTCCGGAACAGGGTCGGTAAGATATTTATCCTGCTCCGTCTGTGAACCGTCGGAAATAATTCTGTTATTAGATGTATTATCATTGTTTTCACCAGATACTGCAATACCTGAAAACTGTTCAGCAGGAGTCAGATAATCGTCCTGCTGATTGTTCTTTGTTGTGGAAATCCTGTTTTCTGTAGTAATTTCTTTTTCTTCCGCAGCAATAATATTAATTTGACTGCTGTCTGCTTTATCGGGCATTATGCAGAAAGTACCTGATGTCTGTAATGCTGTATAATTCAGGATTGTGTTTTCACTGCCTGTTACAGAAGCTCCGCATACAGCATTATTTTCGCTGTCATAAACAATGGCACTCTGGCAGTCCCACACAGAATTAAGATGTATTGACAGTACGGAAGAAAATCCGAAATAATCATTTGACTGAAAATTTAGTAAAACCTGTTCAGGTTCTTCGGTTATTTCAATAGCGAGATTTATGTCACGGGGATTTTCAATGTCATCACCGAAAACAGTCCACTCGTATTTACAGCAGTTTGATTCTCCCGAAAAAGTGACTACTGCATTGTTTTCTTGAATCTGACTGAATACGGATTTTTCAACAATACCGTTTTCGGGAATATTTATATTTCCCTGATAATCCTTTTCCTGTTTCAGATTACAGCCGCAGAAAATAATATTTACTGTTAAAAATAAAAGAAGTATCTTGTATTTCATTGTGTCATCACCACTTTTCCGTTATTCGTTATCAGTGTATCGTTTATACTCGCAAGATTTTTACTTTCATCTGTCGTTGCAAAGACTGCATCTTTAATTTCAAGATTATAAATATCTCCAGCCTTTGCATTTCCACGTAGTTTAAAATTAAGTCTCATAAGAATATGGTTATCTTCCATACACTCTTTTGTGAATGCGTACTTTCCGCCTGTCATATCAAGATACATGACATTTATCTGTCCGATTTTATTGGAGCGTTCAATATTAACACTCCATTCAGGCAACTGATTACTGTTTCCGTCCGCACGTTCATCGCCCAGTATCATAATATCACCCTCGCTGATGCCTATAAACTCAAGATGTGAGGAGTCAAAAACTATACTCGTACTTACAGCAGGATATATTTCTTCACCCAGACTGGACAATAAAATATCAACACTGAACTCCTCGTGAGCAGAAATACTCTGCTTCGAAGGAGTTACTATAGTAAGTGTTGGTGTGTCCGAACTTTTTGTTTTTTTCGTCAGGAGCAGGATAAGCAGTAAAATTATAATCAATAAAATAATCGCTGTAACCGCAATAATTATCTTCTGTTTTTTGGTGAGTTTTTTCTTTTCCTGCTCCTGATTTTCGTTATTTATAATCATTTGACAGAATTATATGCAGTTGCAGCCTTATTTACAATGATGTATTCATTGCCGTGAACAAAATACTCAACGATACCGAGTGCATCAAAAGTATTGATTCTTGCATCGGAGTTTACATTAAGGCGGAGAATCTCAGTATCTGTCGGAGCATCTGTTTTTCTGAGCCATGCATTTACTGAATTAAGTGCGTCCTGTGCATTGATAACCCCGTCACCGTTTGCATCACCGAATACAAGTTCACTTCCTGCCTTTGTACCAAGTGTAAAGTTATCTGAATTGATAAAATTCTCAAGTTTTATTGAACTGTCCACAAGTGCCACATAACTCATAATACCTGTTTTATTGGTGATTGCATCGCTGTACATGAAATTATAAGTATTTTTTCCGTCGGAGTAAGCAAGTGCGGAATTTTTATCAAGATTTGCAACTGCCACACATACAGCCATTTTGCTTTCAGGAATAAGGTCAATACCGTCGCCCTGATAGAGTACGCACGCACTAAATGAAAGTTCGTCAACAATGTTTACAGTACCACTTGCCTTGTCTGTGTTGACTACTTCCATAGTATCATTGCTTGTGGAATCAGAACTGAACTTCATTGACATACCTGCTACAGCTATTTCAAGTTCCTCTGCTGTAAGTTTCTTTGTGGATTTAAAGCCGATTGCAAAAAGTTCAACAGGAAAATCAGTACCGCTTATATTGATACTCTGATTTTTTTCGGGGTCAAAGTAAACTATACGGAGTTTGCCTGTTTTTTCTTCAAGATTCCAGCTGACCTTACCGCCTGAAACCCTGTCTCCCATTGTTATATTTGTTACAGTAAGTCCGTCGGGAACATCAATGATACAGTCCATAAGTTTATAGTCTGCGGAATTGTTCCAGCCGTCGATATTCATAACAGCATTGAACTCTGTTCCCTGTTTACTGCTGATTTCCTGCGGAAGTCCGAGTGATGCCGTAAGCTGTTCAACAGGTGCAGTAGTTTCTGCAAAGTCAACATCACTCATATCATAGAGAGAAGTTTTGTTGTTAATAAATCTGTCATATGCAACAAGTGCGTAAGTTGCCTGGTCGGTAGCCATACCGTTACCACCGTCACCTGCAATATGTGAAAATGTTCTGCTGTCGCTGTTGTAGAATGTAAGGAGTGCATCTACAGCTGAATTTCCGTTCTTTACAAATCTTTCATCAGTATCGGGATTTATTCCGATAGCAGTACACGCAACGATGACCTGTGCGATACTCTCCGAATTTACCGTACCCCATGAAGAATAACCGCCAGTTTCAGTCTGAAGTGATGACAATGTATTAATACCCTTGTCAACGGCTTTCTTGACGTTGCTGTCGTCCATATATCTTGCAAGAGCCTGAATAGTCATTGCTGTCATATCAGGGTCGGCAACAGTTCCCGACATTGCCCAGCCTCCGTCGGGAGTCTGCTTTTCAAGAAGATAGTCGATACACTGCTGACGGATAGTGCTGTCTGTTGTCTGATAATTGTTCGTATCAAGAGCAATCAAAGCCCATACAGGACCATTGATCCCCTGTTTCTTAATCCATGAAATATCATCATACGGAGTAATAAGATTCCAGTCGCCTACTTTTTCAGCATCTATGCCAAGTGATGAAAGTGCAACAATAAGACGTGAATTTTCTGTTGACTTGACTTTATGCAATGCACCATTTTGATTTACGCTTGACGCTGTTTCGTTTACTTTATTAACAATTCTGTCGTAGTAATCTTTGAAATATGTATTATCCTTATCAAAATAATTGCCACGTGCCAGACAAAGAACACTCCATTCGCCTGCACTTGTACCGAAAGTCGGAGCAGGAACGTCAGTAGCAAGCTGAGCAAGAGCGTCACTTAATACACCTGAAACGTCAACAGTCTCTGCCTGCACGGGAGATTCCTTTGCCACATTTATTGTATATGTATTTGTTTTACCGTCAGTATTCATACTGAGCGAGCCGTCATAATTACATTCAACAATAATACTTGTGCCATTTTTAACTGGTACACTTGCAGTCCTCTTGTATACAGTATCACCTATTCTTGTACGCACCTGATAGTTTTTGTTGCTTGCTGTAGGAGTTACAAGAATACTGTCTGCATCTGACGGAACGGTAAGAGTATATTCGTGAGTATCTTTGTCAAAATCAGGAGAGAGTGTACCTTTATCAAAAGTAATATCTCTGATTGTTGAATCACTATTTCCCCAGCTTCCGCCTAAATCGTCGCCGTATGCACAGGTATACATTACACGGATTTCGTCACCTGTTTCAAGTTCACCCTCTGCAACAGTGAAACAGCCAAAACCCTCATTTGTAAACCAGTCGTTGAGCGTACCCATCCAGCCCGACATGAAACCGCCGTCAAATTCACCCATGCCGTTGATGTAGGAAATATAGTTGTTTTCTGCACCTGTCTGCGTAGCACCTACCGATTCGATTGCCTCAACGATGCAGGTCATCATTGTGGAGTCATCATTAATATCAACCCATGTATCAAC
>CAMWKY010000111.1 GCA_947174965.1 uncultured Ruminococcus sp.
ATGTAAAAGCAATACAGACAGGACTTGAAGAAAGTGATGCTAATGTAAGTCTTTCAGAACTTAAAGCAGGAATTAGTCCAAATTGTTTTCCTTTTGCGATTACAGAAGAAAACAATATACTTACAAATCCTTTAAGAACAGAGAAAGTCAGCGGACTTCATTCGGGATATATTTTTTACAATGATGGCAATATACATGAAGTTTTTGAAAATCATGAAAAATTTCAATAAGAAAGTGTGATTATATGTTCGTATACTTAGATAATGCGGCAACAACAAAGCCGTGTGCAGAGGCTGTACAGTCGGCAATCTCTGCAATGACTGAAAATTTCGGCAATCCGTCATCTCTGCATCGTGTGGGACTTGATGCACAGCTTGCTGTTGACAATGCAAGAAAAATAATAGCTGATTCGATAGGTGCGGAATCAAACAATATAATATTTACGTCAGGAGCAACGGAAAGCAATAATCTTGCATTGCGTGGGATATGTTCGGCATACGGCAGAAAACGTCGTAAAATAGTTGCATCATCAGTAGAACACGCATCAGTTGAGGAAACATTGTCGGCACTTGAAAAATCGGGATTTGAAATAGTCCGTGTACCTCCAGGAGATGACGGCAGATTTCATTTTGCGGATTTTGTTAAGTCATGTGACGAAAATACTGTCATGATTACAATGATGTATGTCAATAACGAAACAGGCTATATTCTGCCAGTGAAAGAAACTTTTTCAGCAGTAAAGCGGAAATATCCCGATATTATCACACATACCGACTGTGTACAGGCATACATGAAAATTCCGTTCAGAGCAAATACACTTAATGCTGACCTTATTTCATTAAGCGGACACAAAATTCACGCTGTAAAGGGTGTTGGTGCGTTGTACATAAAAAAAGGCGTGAGGGTACTTCCGATAGCAACAGGCGGAAAGCAAGAAAAGGGAATCCGTTCGGGAACTGAAAGTGTACCGTTTATATGTGCGTTCGGAAGTGCAGTTGAAAAATACAGTCCCACAATAAAAGAACGCTATGAAAAAGTATCTGCACTGAAAAGTCACCTGCTTGAAAATTTGTCGGGAATTGACGGTATATCAATAAATTCTGTTGATGACGCATCACCATATGTAATTAATATTTCAGTCGGCAAGCGTTCAGAAATAATGCTTCATTTTCTTGAAAGTAAGGGCATCTATGTAAGCAGTGGTTCAGCGTGTTCAAAAGGACAGCAAAGCGGAGTACTGAAACAATTCGGTATATCAGATAAAAATGCTGATAGTGCATTGCGTATAAGCATGACAGCAGAGACAACAGAAAAAGAACTTGATGAATTTGCAAAGGCACTCCGTGAGGGAATAGAAACAATAAGAGGGTAATTTTATGAAACGAAAGGTTTATTTTCATGAAGATGATTATTGTCAGATAGAAATTCTTCCGCTTACTGCAAAGAATTTCTGTCTTAAACAAATTGGTGAAATAGATGAATTTGCAGATAAGCATAGTGAGAAATTTGGTTTTTCTGATATGTATGTCCGTGATGAAAGTCCGTATTCGATAAAAGAAGTGGAAATCAGTCAAGAGAAAATTGCGGAAGTTCTTGATTTTCTGCCTGAATTTGATGAAGTGGATTCTGAATATCTTCGCTGGATAGAGGACAGTGAGCCTGTTTTTTCAAGGGGAATTGATAATGATACGGCTGTATTCTGGGAAAAGGACGAAAAGGGCATAATAAGTGCAATGTGGCTGGGAATGTATATTATCCCCGAAAACCGTGATGTATGGCAAAGAATACTTACTGCTCTTGGCAGTATTGCTTCGCTTTTGCTTGTGGATTGGTGCGCAGGAATATGTGTTGATTTGGCAGATGTGAAAGAAATAGGAAATTATATAAATAAAATAGTAAATTATACAGAACAGGAGAATTTGAAATGAAAGAAATTATACTTGTAAAATATGGTGAAATGGTTCTGAAAGGACTTAACAAGCGTACATTTGAGGATATGCTTACAAAAAATATCAGACGCAGACTGAAAAGTCTCGGGCATTTTCAGCTTACGTCCGCACAGTCTACAACATACATCACACCACTTAATGAAGATGTTGATTTGGAAGAAGTTGTTGAGCGTGTAGGAAAAATCTTTGGTATTGCCGCACTCTGCCGTGCTTGTGTGTGTGAAAAGGATTTCGGCGATATTACAGAAAAAGCTGTTGAATATCTTGGCGATATTCTTGAAATGGCAAAAACATTCAAAGTAAATGCAAAGCGTTCGGACAAGGCATTTCCAATGAAATCACCTGAAATATGTGCGGAACTTGGCGGAATACTTCTTGAGAAGTTCCCTAATCTTACAGTTGATGTAAACAATCCCGAAATAACCGTAACTGTTGAAGTTCGTGACACAAACGCATATGTTCATGCTGAAAATATCAAGGGAGCAGGCGGACTTCCTGTTGGCACAAGCGGAAAAGCACTGCTTTTATTGTCAGGCGGAATTGACAGTCCCGTTGCAGGATATATGATGGCAAAAAGAGGTGTACACATTTCAGCAATTCATTATGTAAGTCCGCCGTATACTTCTGACAGGGCGTTGCTTAAAGTAGAGACATTATGCCAGAAACTTACTGATTATTGTGGTAGTATTGCATTTTTCTGCGTGCCGTTTACGGAGATTCAGGAGGCTATAAAAGATAACTGCCCCGAAGAATATTTTACAATAATAATGCGTAGATTGATGATGGAAATTGCACAGAAAATCGCAGAAAAAGACAATTGCCTTGCGCTTATAACAGGTGAAAGCGTCGGACAGGTTGCAAGTCAGACAATGGCAGCTATGACTTGTACAGATGCAGTATGCAGAATACCTGTTCTCCGCCCGTGCGTTGGAATGGATAAGACTGAAATTATTGAGATTTCACGAAAAATAGATACTTTTGAAACATCAATAGAGCCTTATGAGGATTGCTGTACTGTATTTACTCCACGTCACCCGAAAGTGAAGCCGAAACTTGCTGAAATTGAAAAGGCACAGGCAAGATTTGACTTTGAACCGCTTATTCAGAAAGCAGTTGAGGGTACAACAATGAAAGTTTTTGAGTATTCAAAATAACAAATCAGCCAAAAATTACCATTTTTTTTGTGAAATATGATGAAAAAATGAACATATTTTAAAAAGTTAAAGGCAATCATGTGAAAATTAAAGCGTTTTACTTGACAAGTATGCTTGTAATGGTGTAAAATATACTTATGTAAAGTTCACACTTATTATATATGGTGGTGGTAAATTTCAATGAATGAGGAAAACAACTACAACAGAACAGAGGCGGAAGCACTTGCACGAGCCGAAAAGATAAGGGCTATAAGAAAAGCAGTTCAGGAGGGCAGAAAGCCTGAAGATGCGGATATATCTGTAAGAGTAAGAAGTCATGAAGCGATACCTCCGCTAAGACCTGTCCGCCGTGTACAGAATAATGCAGAGGATTTAAGACAGCCTGTTCCATATGGAAAACCTGTTAAAAAATCGGGTAAAAAGAAAAGGAAAAAGAAGAAGACTTTCGGGCAGAAAGTAAGAGGACTTTTCCCCGAAAAAGGTGACGGAGCATTAGAAGTCATAAGAAAAATTGTGTTTCTTATATCAATAATCGCAATTATTGTATGCGGTTATCTTGTTGCTGATTATTATATTGACTTATGGCGCAATGATATGAGAAATAATAAGATTGAGGATATTCACAAGACGTATAATGAACCTAAAAGAGAAGCCAAAATTGAGATTGACGAAAACGGCGTTCCACAGAAATATTATGAACTCCGTTTGTCAGCACAGAAACTTATTGATATAAATCCCGATTATGTAGGATTTATAAAACTTCCCACTATTAACGGCGACGACGTTTTCGCACTTCCTGTAGTACAGGCAAAGGATAACAGCAAGTACCTGCATACAAGTTTTACAGGCAGTGAATCACGTGCAGGAACACTTTTCATGGACTATCGCAATCATTTTGATGAGGTTGATGCAAAACATCATCTTGCTGTAAAAAATTCTGACAATATCGTTATATATGGTCACAATATGGCTGATGACAGTATGTTTGGTGCATTGGAAGAATATTACAACAATGTAAATTATTATGCAAATCACCCGACTATTTATCTTGAATCAAGATATGAAGTTTATACATACAAGATATTCGCTTTCTTTATTATTGATGCTTATGACAAAACAGAAACAAAGTATGATTGCTGGAATAAGATTAATTTTTCAGATGAAAAGAACTTTTACAAGTTTGTCAATGAAGCAAAAAGGAGAACAATCCGCACAAATGATGTTGATGTGAAATATGGCGACCAACTTCTCACACTTTCAACCTGCAACTCATTGCTTGGTGACAACGGCAGACTTATTGTTATGGCAAGACAAGTCCGTGATGGTGAGGATATGTACAGCGGTACGGAGAACAGTAAAGCTAATCCGAACATAAAGTTCCCGACAATGTATTACAACATAAGAAAGAATGAACACTATGACCCTGATGCAGATTTTGAGCCATATGGTCCTGAAAAATAAAAAAACTATAAAGCAATATCAGAGGAATGATTTAACAGATGAGTAAAACAGCAAAAATTATTTTGACTTGTGCTGTATTTCTGATTGCTGTCGGCTTAGGAATAATTCTTTTTTTACTTAATAAGCCAGAAGAACAGGATATACCCGTTTCGACAGTTCCGACTACAGCTACAACAACAATAACAACAGAAATTTCTACAGAACCGACCACAGTTCCTTCATATGATTATGTTCCGTCTGAAAACGGAATGACCGAAAAAGCAAAGATATTGCTTAAGCAGAATAAGGATATTGCAGGCTGGATTAAAATTGAGGGTACAAACGTTGATTATCCGTTTTTCAAAGACCCCGGTGAAATTCCTGAAGGTGTATCATATTACGGCGGTGAATCATATGGTGTAAACGACTTCTATCTGCATCATGATTCAAACAGAAACTATGAGTTTGCAGGCTCTCTCTTTATGGATTACCGTGATGATTTTGGCGGTGTTGAGGATTTGCAGTCAGAAAATATAGTTATTTATGGTCATAATATGGCTAATAATACGATGTTCGGCTCAATAAGAAGATACCGTCAGGACTACAGCTTTTTTGAAAAATCACCGTTTATTCAGATTAGTTCAAATTATAAGGATTATGACTATGTTATCTGTGGCTGTATTATCACAAGCGGAAACTGGTATGCCGATTTTACATACTGGAATTTAGAAGAACTTGACACAAAAGAAGATTTTGATTATTATATTGATAACATAAGAGCGAAACAACTGTTTGATACTGGTGTGGACGTTGAATATGGTGATAAACTGCTTACTCTTTCAACTTGTTATGCAAATGAGGACAACTCAAGATTTATTATAGTTGCAAGGAGACTGCGAAAAGGCGAATCAGCAGAGGACTTATCTACCATTGAAAGAACTGAAGAATATAAAAAGGCACACAAGTCTGCTGATAATTAAAAAACAAATTGAGGTGATACCAATGAATATTGAAAATCCACTTAAAAAATCTCTTGCTGTTGTGTTCGGAACTGTACTTGCCTTAGGTTGTACACCAATGATTTCTGTTGCAGAAGATACTACTGCTTCAACAGAAGAAACAACAGCTGAAACTGAAACAACAACTGTTTCTGAAACAGATGAGGAAGTTTCAGAAGAAGAAATTGCAGAGGAAGAAAGTGAAACTGAATGGTTTAAGGCTGAACTTGATGAATATGATGACAGTCTTTCACTTATAAGCTATGAATCTTCTCCCGAATCTGCAAACAGCAGTAAAAAATCAAAAAATGTATCTCCGACACCAGTTGAGCTTAATGTTACGGGCGGTTATGTTGGCGATATTCCGTGGTTTGAGAGTGAACCCGTGATAGAATCCGTTCCCGGTGAGTTTGCAGTTGTAACATATGGCTGGGGACATGGTGTAGGAATGAGCCAGAACGGCGCAAACTTCTATGCAACTTACAGTGGCTGGACTTATCAGGACATACTCTATCATTATTATCCCGGTACATATCTTATGAATACAGGTCTTGCTTATGACGAAGAAATCACTGTAAACGGCGTTTCGGGTGACGTTCTTTCAATGGTTTCGCAGATTGTTTTCAACGAAGTCGGCGGAACAATGAGTTATGAGGCTATCAAGGCGCAGGCTGTTGCAGTTTACACATATTGCAAGTATAATGGCAATGATGCAAGCGATTTGCGTTGCAAGCCGTGTCCTCCGCAGGTTGTAGTTGATGCAGTTGCGGAAGTTCTCGGACAGGCACTTTATTACAATGACGACTATGCTCTTACAATGTTTTCAGCGTCAAGCGGTGGAATTACAGCTAACTGCTATGAAGTGTTCTATTCCGATTTGCCTTATTTAAGAAGTGTATCAAGTGATTATGATACAGCTTACGACCCGCATTACGGCACTGTTACATATATTGATGATTTTCAGCTTAGAAACATGATTCAGGAAGCATACGGAATTGAACTTTCCGACAATCCGAACAACTGGATTAAGCCTACATATTCTGATACTACAGGTTATGTTACTACTGTTAATATTGACGACCAGATTACAGTAAAAGGATATGAGTTCAAACTTGCTATCGGACTTAAATCGTCTAAATTCAATGTTTACTACACTCCACGACCTGACGGCGAGCCGATTCCTGACGGAGTATCAGAGCCGAAAGTTGTTGACCCTGATTATACTTATACTCCCGGTGTATATTATCCGAACAGCTATCCGACAGATATAGGCTTGACTTATGATGAAGACCCTGACGAATCATACGAAGAACCGACAGACGACTATTATGAAGAACCGATAGACTGGTATGATTATTCAACGGATTACAGCGATGATTACTATGATGATTACTCATATTCTGATTACGATTATTCATACTCCGATTATGATTACTCATATTAAATAAAAACATTCAGCAGAATAAGTCTATGAAAGTCGATTTCACGGACTTATTCTGCAATTTAGTTGTTTTTGATGAAAA
>CAMWKY010000112.1 GCA_947174965.1 uncultured Ruminococcus sp.
TTTTATTTTCGTCAAAATATATTCTTTTATTTGACTTGACTGCAAAAAAATTATGTAAAAATAATACCCTCACTGAAAGAAATCAGCGAGGGTATCTATGGGGAGAAAAGTAGATGTCTTGATTATTTAACGCCAAAGAGAAGTTTATCGTATGTCGGGAAAGGCCAGTATTCTTCAGCAGTAACAGTTTCAGCTTTATCAGCAGCAGCACGGAGTGTATCCATTTTCGGAAGAATACTGTCACGCACAAACTCTGATGCCTTGATTACATTATCAAAGTTTTTGAGTTCTGCAACAGCACCCTCCAAAGCAGATGCAGATTCGTCCATTTCGTCTGTAAGGTCTGAAAGTGTTGTGATAAGTCTCTTTTCATATTTGCAGGCTACAGAAACAACACTTGTTTTTGCAGCAACAGAAGCAGCAGTATCAGCAGTAAACTTTGTTACAGCAGGAATAATCTCCTTGCGAGCCATATCAATCATAGTAAGAGCCTCAATATTTACAGCTTTTATATAATTGTCAAGCATGATGTCACAGCGTGAGTAAATTTCAGCTTCTGTAAAGATTCCGTGAGATGTGAGCATATCAACATTCTTTTTGTCGCAGATTTTCGGCATAGCGTCAGCAGTAGTCTTGAGATTGAGTAAGCCACGTTTTTCAGCTTCAGCAATCCATGCATCATCATAACCGTTGCCGTTGAAGATGATTCTTTTGTGTTCTTTTATTGTACGCTTGATAAGTTCATGGAGTGCTGTATTGAAATCGTCTGCTTTTTCAAGTTCATCTGCAAACTGTTTAAGAACTTCTGCAACAGCAGCATTAAGGTGGATATTTGCGCATGAAATGCTGTTTGACGAACCGAGCATACGGAACTCAAATTTATTGCCAGTGAAAGCAAAAGGAGAAGTTCTGTTTCTGTCTGTAGTATCTTTGCGGAATTTAGGAAGTACATCAACACCAAGCTGCATTTTTTCTTTCTTTGTACCGCCGTATGGTGTGTCTGTTTCGATTGCATCAAGTACAGATGTAAGCTCATCACCCAGGAATATTGAGATAACAGCAGGAGGAGCTTCATTTGCACCAAGTCTGTGGTCATTTCCAGCTGTTGCAACAGAAAGACGGAGTAAATCCTGATAATCGTCAACAGCCTTGATTACTGAAGCAAGGAAAAGCAGGAACTGTGCATTTTCATGAGGTGTTTCACCAGGTGAAAGGAGATTTACGCCGGTATCTGTAGAAATAGACCAGTTGTTGTGCTTGCCTGAACCGTTTACGCCAGCAAACGGCTTTTCATGAAGCAGACATACAAGACCATGTTTCTTTGCGATTTTCTGCATAACTTCCATTGTAAGTTGATTGTGGTCTGTAGCAATGTTTGTTGTGCTGTATATCGGAGCAAGTTCATGTTGTGCAGGAGCAACTTCATTGTGCTTTGTCTTTGCAAGGATTCCGAGTTTCCAGAGTTCTTTATCAAGGTCTGCCATGTATTCGGAAACTTTCTGTTTGATTGAGCCGAAATAGTGGTCTTCAAGTTCCTGACCCTTTGGAGGCATTGCACCAAAAAGTGTACGTCCGCTCATGATAAGGTCTTTTCTCTGCGCATAAAGTTCAGCAGGTACGAGGAAATATTCCTGTTCAGGACCGACAGAAGTTTTTACAACTGTAACTTTGTCGTTGCCGAATAATTTAAGTATTCTCAAAGCCTGTTTGTTGAGTGCGTCCATTGAACGAAGAAGCGGAACTTTCTTATCAAGTGCTTCACCGGTGTATGAACAGAAGGCAGTCGGGATATAGAGTGTACCATCTTTAATGAAAGCGTATGAAGTCGGGTCCCATGCTGTATAGCCACGAGCCTCAAATGTTGCACGAAGTCCGCCCGAAGGGAAAGAAGATGCGTCGGGTTCACCCTTTACAAGTTCTTTGCCTGAAAATTCCATAATAACTCTGCCGTCAGGAGATGGAGTTATAAAGCTGTCATGTTTTTCAGCTGTAAGACCAGTCAAAGGCTGAAACCAGTGTGTATAATGTGTTGCACCAAGTTCAATTGCCCAGTCTTTCATTGCGGATGCAACTGAATCAGCTACGGAAGCATCAAGCGGTTTGCCTTTGTCGATTGTTTCTTTAAGACTTTTATATATCTTTTCAGGCAGTCTTGCTTTCATAACTCTGTCGTCAAATACCATTGAACCAAAATATTCTGTAACCTTTTCCATAATAAATTTCTCCTCACATTTAATTTATTTATTTAATGAAGCCCTGATAAAATCAGCAAATAATTTATGGGGCTTATTGGGTCTTGATTTAAATTCAGGGTGGAACTGTACTCCCACAAACCAAGTGTGTTCAGGAATTTCCACTATTTCAACAAGTCTTTCATCAGGTGAAAGTCCTGCAATTTTCAATCCTGCATCAGCAAGTGTTTTTCTGTAGGCATTATTGAACTCATAGCGGTGGCGGTGACGTTCATATATAAGCTCTTTTCCGTATATTGCTTTACAGTCTGAATCGGCATCAAGTATACACGGATAAAGACCTAAGCGCATTGTACCGCCTTTTTGAGAAATGTGTTTCTGTTCGTCCATTATATGTATTACAGGATTTGCAGTATCACTAAATTCAGCGGAATCCGCATCTTTTATTCCTGCAACATTTCTTGCAAACTCCACAACAGACATCTGCATACCAAGACATATTCCAAAGAACGGAACGTTATTTTCTCTTGCATAGCATATTGTTTCAATCATGCCTTCAATACCACGCTTGCCGAAACCTCCCGGAACGATTATTCCGTCACATTCTTTCAGCGTATCAGCGACATTTTCAGCAGTAATATTTTCTGAATCAATCCATTGAATATCAACAGAAGCATCATTTACTATTCCGCCGTGTCTTAAAGCTTCTGCAACTGATAAATAAGCGTCATGCAGTTCAACATATTTTCCCACAAGTCCGATAGTTACTTTTTTGTGGGCATTTTCTGCACGCTGTACCATTTCAGTCCATTCCGTTAAATCGGGGGTGCGGTTTTCAAGTCCTAAATGGTGGCATACTGATTCAGCCAACCCCTCTTTTTCGAGCCACAACGGAACTTCATACAGAGACGGCGCAGTCAGATTCTGGATAACATCTTCTTTGCGGATATTGCAGAAAAGTGCAATTTTTGCCTGCATATCTTCTGGAATCGGCATTTCACTCCTGCACACGATAATATCGGGCTGAATACCAATTGACAGTAGTTCTTTTGTTGAATGTTGAGTAGGTTTTGACTTCAATTCGTCCGAGCCACTTATATATGGCACAAGTGTAACATGGATATATGCCACGTTTTCACGTCCCTGCTCCGTTCCCACCTGTCTTATAGCTTCAAGAAACGGAGTGGACTCAATATCACCGACAGTTCCGCCGATTTCTGTTATTACAACATCAGCATTTGCATCTTTTCCCGCACTGTAAACCTTATTTTTGATTTCATTTGTGATATGCGGAATAACCTGCACTGTACCGCCGAGATAGTCTCCACGTCTTTCCTTTGTAATGACATTCCAGTAAATCTTGCCTGTTGTCACATTTGAATTTACTGTAAGATTTTCGTCAACGAATCTTTCATAGTGACCTAAATCAAGGTCTGTTTCTGCGCCGTCATCAGTAACAAATACTTCTCCATGCTGATAAGGCGACATTGTACCCGGGTCAACATTGATATATGGGTCAAATTTCTGAATCGTGACTTTATAGCCACGCTGTTTCAGCAGTCGTCCTAATGAAGCTGCTGTAATACCTTTGCCGAGTCCTGAAACAACTCCGCCTGTCACAAAAATATACTTTGCTGACATCTTCTTTTCTCCTGTTTTTACAATATATATTAATCAGAAATCAGCAGAATACGGGAGAATTTATTTTGATTTTTTTGTATTCTGCTGAACACTGATTAAATACGTTAATTATTTTGTTGCACCCATAAGCACTTTGTTTTCTTCGGGTGAATCCTGTAAAGCGTCATAGCCCTGCTCACCTGTGCGGATTTTGATAACATTTTCAATATCATAGATAAAGAGTTTTCCGTCACCATAGTTGCCTGTATAGAGAGCAGCTCTTGCTGCATCAATAACTTTGTCAACAGGTACTGCACAAAGTGCAATTTCTGCTTTCATCTTCGGGAGCAGATTCATTTCAATTCGTGTACCACGATAATATTTCTGCTGACCTTTCTGCATACCACAACCAAGAACATTTGTTACTGTGATACCTGTGATATTGATTGCTTCCATAGCCTGAATGAAGTCTTGAAGTTTCTGCTGTTTGAATATTGCAACAACTTTTGTCATCTTGACTTCACCGTCCGGAGCAGGAGCAACATAGCTTTTTACTTCTACTGCCTCATTGACAGGTACTTTTTCAACGCTCTTTGCATCATCTTTTGTATAGCCATACACTGAAACATCACTCATTGACGGAGCAAAATCAGCATAAGACGAGATAAGTCCGTGTTCTGTAACATCAAGACCGAGGATTTCCTCCTGTTCAGTTGCACGAAGTCCGATTGTCTTTTTGATTGCAAAGAAAATAACTGTCATTGTTACTGCTGTCCATGCGGCTACTGCAAATACACCAAGAAGCTGTTTGCCAAGAAGTTCAAATCCACCGCCATAGAATAAACCTTCACAGGCGATTCCGCTTGCACCGCCGTCCTGTGCGATTGCAAATCCGGGTGCTGTATCTGTTGCGAAAAGTCCGACTGCAATTGTACCCCATAAACCGTTCATCATGTGTACTGCAACTGCACCTACAGGGTCATCAACGTGGAGAACATAATCCAAGAACCATACACCAAAACATACAAGAAATCCTGATACTATACCAACGCAGATTGCGCCGAATGCGTCCATTACGTCACAGCCTGCTGTAATTCCGACAAGTCCTGCGAGTGATGCGTTAAGGCACATTGAAACATCAGGTTTGCCGTATTTGAGCCATGTGAATACCATACAGGTAACAGTTGCAATTGCAGGAGCAATTGTTGTTGTAAGGAAGATTGAGCCGAGCATTTCAACTGATGATGATGCAGCAGGGTTAAATCCGTACCAGCCGAACCAGAGAATGAAACAGCCTAATGCACCGATTGTAAGGTTGTGTCCGGGAATAGCGTTTACTTTTACATTGCCGTCCTTATCTTTGCTGAATTTGCCGATACGAGGTCCGAGTATTGTTGCACCGACAAGTGCAGATACACCGCCTACCATATGTATTGCACATGAGCCTGACAAGTCGTGGAATCCGAGTTGATAGAGCCAGCCGTCAGAACTCCAAATCCAGTGTGCTTCAATAGGATAAACCAAAGCACTGATTATTCCTGAATAAACACAATATGAGAGAAATTTTGTTCTTTCAGCCATAGCACCTGAAACAATTGTTGCTGTAGTTGCGCAGAATACAAGGTTGAACACGAAGTTTGAGAAGTCGAAGTTGTCATATGATGTAAATATATCAAATCCGGGTTTTCCGATAAGTCCCATACAGTCCTCACCAAGAAGAAGTCCGCACCCTATAAGTATGAACATTACTGTACCGATACAGAAGTCCATAAGGTTTTTCATAATAATATTGCCTGCGTTCTTTGCACGTGTGAATCCTGTTTCAACCATTGCAAATCCTGCCTGCATAAAGAATACAAGTGAAACTGCAATCAGAAACCATACACCGAAAACTTTGTCACCGACGATACTTTCTATTGTACTCATCAGTTCTTGTGACATTTCGTTTAATGCTAACATAATAATACCTCCCTTTATTCAGCAAATACAAGAGGGTGTATGATAACCCGATACAGTATCGGAAAATCATACACCCCATTGTGTATAAGTACGTACAAATAAAAAGATAGGACTACAGAATATCTATGTATTCCGCAGCCCCTTTGCTGTTTACAATGCTATTATACTCCGTTGATACGGATTTGTCAACCCTTTTTTCAAAGTTTTATGTTATGCACAGTTTATTTTCGGGGATTATGGAAAAAATCTGTGTATATTAATGAATCCGGAAATCCTTTCAGAAGATTTATCAGGAGCATTTTTTCATATTCTCTCTGTGATACTATGGGAAATTCGTCAATTAATTCAAGACCTTTTCTGATGTATAACTCTGTTGCCTCCATATTATCTAAAATAAAATAATTGTAGTATGCAAGTGTTCTGTAGCCGTTGCTGTCGTTATCTGTCAGCAGGTCAGGAGCTATTATATCAAATATCTTTTCCGCACGGTATTTATGAATATTAATAAAGCTGTAATAGAATAACAGGTCGTAGTAAACATCAGTGTAGGTTTGCAAATATGCCTTGTCAGTCAAAAAGTAATTCATGCCTATGCACAGTTCCATAGACCGTACCGCATAAGAAACACTTTTTTTGTCATCATGCCATACTCTGCTCATGAAAAACAGGTGCTGATATTTTGCAAGAGTTGTTTTATCTGCTTTATAGTTGTATGTACGTGGGTCAGGTACTTCAATTTCACCAAAAGGTACGCCGTCAAGCATTTTTTTTATTATAGTACGATAATTAGTATTCAGTGGCTTTTTTGAATCTACAATGCTTTTAATCAGGAAGATTGTTCGCATAAAAATATCTATGTCGAACCATAAAGCAACACCTGCTATTAATGCTGTAAATAAGGGAAGTATATCATGTTTGTATATTACAACCGCAAGAGTTATTACAACAGCACATACAATATAAAGTATAGTTTTTATTATGAATGAGGTTATTACCTGCTTTTCGGTATCGTTTTCCTTTGTCATTTTGATTTCACATATTGGTGAGAAATTACAAGTATGCAATCCCGTACTTTTTGTATAGCTGAAAATCAGGTATTTGAATGAGTAAACTTTTCGTCCGAACAGACTTTCTACGATATAAGTTAATGTTCCGTATATTCCGTAAGAAATCGGAATCCCGATAAATATGCCAAATAAAAATAACATAATTTCCATAGAAACACTCCTTTTGTTAATTATATCATATTTTACACAGAACGTCAATAAATTATTTTATAATATTATTT
>CAMWKY010000113.1 GCA_947174965.1 uncultured Ruminococcus sp.
AAATATTTATGCTTATTATGATATTCGGAATTTTCACTGTTTTTGGTTTACTGTTTTTATATATGGAAATGATGGGGCAGATTCACGGCAGAGAGAATGAATTTAAGATTGTCATGATAACAATGATTATTCTGACAGTATTGCTTCTTGGTTTTTTTGCTTTGTCTGACCGTGAAATCATACCAACAATAAAGTTGCCAAGTCTGCCAAGTACAGTATCGGGGTATATTCTGCTTGGTGCGGTGCTGAATATTGTGATGCTGGGAATATGCCTTTTATTCGGTGAGATAACGGTAAATAAACTTGCAAAGCGTGAGCTGTAAGGGAGTGGAGCTATGAAAAAACTGTTTGATTTGATGAAAGTTGATTTTATCACCATGAACGGCGGTAAAAACAACATGAGAACGATTTTTATATTTCTGTTTATTTTTTGTGGACTGTTCGGATTTCTTATTACACCAATTTTCGGGATTTACTGTCCTATGTTAATGGGCGGACTATTTGTGCCGACGGTTTTCAAGAATGAGCGCAAGTACCATAGTGAAAAACTGCATTGCCTTTTGCCAGTAAAAAAGCAGGACGTTGTTAAAGCAAGATTTATGATGATTCTTGGACTTTACACAATTTTAAGT
This sequence comes from uncultured Ruminococcus sp., assembly GCA_947174965.1. Lineage (GTDB taxonomy): Bacteria > Bacillota > Clostridia > Oscillospirales > Ruminococcaceae > Ruminococcus. Next base: position 633 of record CAMWKY010000113.1, read on the forward strand.
TTACTGTTCTATATGCTCATGCTTATTGCAATTATATTCAATACATATTATCTGTTTTGGGGAGAAGAAGCTATGGATTTGGAATTTCTTACACTTCTGGCAGAGTGTTCAGGCGGTACATTCACTAAATTTAGCTTATTTAACTTGATATATCTTGTGGCATTTGCTTTTGGCATGATGATGGCGGCAGGAACTCTGCGTAAGCATTTCAAGGACAATAAGACTATGGAACTTTCTTTTAAAAAAATCACCAAAAAAGAGTATATCATTTTCTTGGCTGTTGTTGTAATGCTGATAATATGGGTTATGATTGTCAGCGGTATTTTACCAGTCGGAACGGCAGTTTCGGTTCTCATGCAGCTTGTGATACAGCTTGCAGAATCAGGAGGTGGCTTTCTGCTTGGTGCGATACTTCTGACAATGGCTTTGTTTTCAGTAAGCTATAAATACATCTGCACTGTGCTTGAATATGACGAAAAAGAACTGTAAGGAGGGATTGTTAATGAAAAATATATTCAAACGATTTGCGGCGGTTTTTTGTGCGGGATTTCTGCTGACATCTATAACGATTCCCTCTGTCAGTGCAAAAGAAACCGATACAGCATTGACATTACCTTCAGGAATGACTATAGAAAAAGTTCAGCGTGAACTTTATGATAAAGTAAATACAAATTCTGGTGAACCTGCGATTGCCTCTGCTGTTGTAGGTATATTTCAGGGTGATGAGGTACTTTATTCAGGATATTTCGGTGAAACAGATATGGAAAATCATGTTTCTGCAAACGAAAACTCCGTCTACGAATGGGGCAGTATTTCCAAAACGCTTATATGGGTCAGTGCGATGCAGTTATGGGAGCAGGGTAAACTTGACCTTAATTGTGATGTGCGTGAGTATCTTCCCGACGGCTTCTTTCAATATCTTTCATATGATGCGCCGATTACTATGCGTAATCTTATGAATCACAATGCAGGCTGGCAGGAAACAACCAAACCAATATTTAAAACGGACGAAAATGCAATATCGTCACTTGGTGAAGAATTACAGGCAATAGAGCCTGTACAGATAAACCGACCCGGTAAAATATCCGCCTATTCAAACTATGGTGCGGCTGTAGCAGGATATGTGATTGAATGTGTATCGGGACAGGATTACTGCGACTATGTTCATGAGAATATTTTTGAGCCGCTTGGAATGGAACATACCGCTTTGAATCCGACACACAGCGATAATGCGTGGGTGTATGAACAGCGTAAAAAGACAAAAAGCTATCGTTTTTCTTTAGGAAACTGTATAAATCTTGGAAATAAGCTGGATTATATACCTGCTTATCCTGCCGGCTCTGCAACTGGAACACTTTCCGACCTGATGACCTATGCACAGGCTTTAGTAAATGATGATGCACCGCTGTTTCAGAATCCCGAAACGCAGGATATGATGTATACAGGAACAGATTTCTATGGTGAATCAGATATTCCGATGTGCGCTCACGGTTTTTGGTGTACAGAATATGCCGTGCGTACGTATGGTCACAACGGAGCGACAACTGCCGGACAAGCAAACATGATTTTTGACCTTGATTCAAAAACAGGACTGGTAATCATGGTAAACGAACCAGACGGCAACTTTGTTCTGTCTGATGCACCTGCATTGGTATTCGGAGAACTGCCGGCAGACAAATATAATTTCATAGAACCAAAAAAAGCAGAACTGGACGGCTACTATTTGTCAGCACGTTCGACCCATAGTGGAATGTTGAAATTAATTCCATATCTGTCAGCAATGCCAGCAAGCAATTTTGCGGAAAGCGAATATATTGGTAGAGGGTTGTATCAGTTACGGATTAAAGGACAATCGGAAGATGACACTGAAACAGCTGTTTTGTTTGGTGAAAAAGTTGAACCGAATAATAAGCTCATTGCATTGCAGATGCCGTCTATGGACTTGATACCGTGCCAGTTATATCTCCTGAAACTAAGTCTGCTCACAGTGTATATTCTGCTGGCTGTAGTATCAGTGTATCTTCTGCTTATCAGGCATAAGCTGAAAAAGCACAACAGATGGACAGCGTACAAAGGTTCAGCTATTATAGCCACTGGTCATATTGCAAAGCTTGTTTCTGTTCTTGCAATGCTTGTTATGTGTGTTATCTATATAAATAATAGTGGTGGAGTATCTGTCACAGCAGGTGCAGTTTTTGGCATCATGCAGATGTTTTGTATTGCATTATGTGGAGTATCGGCTGTAACTTCATGTGTATCTGTCGTGGCGCACAAAAAAGAAAAATTGCTTAATATTATGAATACAATCGGCTGTATACTGTCAGTTCTTGCAATCTTGTATTTTGAGATGTATAAATTCTGGATATAATAATAAAAACCTCCGCATCTTGCAGAGGTTTTTTGTGCTTATTATTCTTCGGGCATATGAATTTCGCCAACGATTGGAAGCGGGTCAATGCCTTGTTTTGTGTAGTAGTCGGAAAGAGCAGAGCGGACAGCCTGTTCAGCAAGTACTGAACAGTGAATCTTTACAGCAGGAAGTCCGTCAAGAGCTTCAACAACTGCATCATTTGTAAGTTTAAGTGCATCATCAATTGACTTGCCTTTGATGAGTTCAGTAGCCATTGAAGATGTTGCAATTGCCGCACCACAGCCAAATGTTTTGAATTTTGCATCTGAAATAACGCCATTATCAATTTTGAGATACATTTTCATAATATCTCCGCATTTTGCGTTGCCGATTTCGCCTATACCGTCGGCATTTTCAATCTCACCCACATTTCGTGGGTTTGTAAAATGGTCCATAACCTTTTCACTGTACATCATAATATAAAATCTCCTTTGTATTCTTAACAGCAGTCCCAGTTGTAGAGAACATTGCTGAAATCCTGATTTTTTAGTTTTTCACTGTTTATAAAGAAATTTCCTACTCCCGAATCTCCCCACATAACTATATCAGTGTATTCCCCGTCAATATAATCTGTGTCAAGCTGAAACAGCAGGAAATCATAATATTCAAGCATTTTTCTATCTTGTACTCGTGGGTCACTTTGCGTAAAATACGGATAACCGCCGACTTTATGTCCTGAATATTCTTCAAATATTTCCTCGTCCTCATCTATTTCCTCATAGCTGATGTATCTGTTTTTGGACTTCTCAAAACTCATACCACATTCACGGAAAACAGGAAAATTATCATATTCATCGTTATCATCGTATTCGTTCTTCACGAATTTACTTTCTATTTCGTCTTTAGTTACGGTCTTGTCAATTTCGGGATAGTAAATAACTCTGAAACCGTCCTGATTGGTTGTTCCCCACTCTCCGCTTAAACCGCAATCATCGTCATTGGCAATCCAAAACTGCAAAAGACCTGTTTTCATAAAGCCGTCAAGCTGAATCTTGTTGCACTCAATCTGTGCCAGAAGTCTTAACTGATTGCCGTTGCTGTCAGTCGGGAAATCCTTATCATGCGGAATATAACCAAGTCCGCCGACTTTGCTTTCAAAAATTGACAGCTTTGTATCAGTAAGAGTGATTTTCATACACGGCTTTGAATCATTCATAGCTTTCGCCTTTCATCATCTTTTCCCATACCGGCGACATTGAACGCAGAGTGTCAACAACTTTCGGGATAACTTCCAGAATATAGTCAACGTCATCATCTGTAACATCTTCTTCAATTGAGAGACGGAGTGAACCGTGTGCAACTTCATGCTTCAAGCCGATTGAGAGAAGTACATGGGAAGGGTCAAGAGAACCTGATGTGCAGGCAGAACCCGAAGAAGCGCATATGCCGTAATTATCAAGCATAAGAAGAAGTGATTCGCCCTCTATGCCTTCAATGGAGATATTGAGATTTCCGGGCAGACGCTTGTCCCTGTCGCCATTTAGACGTGTGTAAGGCAGTTTAAGTATGCCGTCAATAAGTCTGTTTCGGCGTGGAGTAATAATTTCAGCTTTTTCGCTGATATTTCTGCACGCTGATTCAATAGCAACACCAAGTCCGACAATAGCAGGCACATTTTCAGTTCCTGCACGTTTACTGCGTTCCTGTCCGCCACCATGAATAAGATTCGGGAGTGCGATACCCTTTTTCACATACAAAGCACCAATACCCTTTTGTGCGTGAATCTTGTGACCTGAAAGTGAAAGCATATCAATACCCTGCTTGTGAACGTCAATTTCAACGTGACCTACAGCTTGTACAGCATCTGTATGAAAAATAACTTTCTTTTCATTACATATCTTTGCAATTTCGTCAATCGGCTGAATTGTACCGATTTCATTGTTTGCATACATAATTGTAACAAGTGCAGTATCTTCACGGATTGCATTTTTCACATCTTCGGGATTTATAAGTCCTTTTTCGTCAACGGGAATATATGTCACTTCAAAACCCTGTTTTTCAAGATATTCTGTAGTATGCAGTACTGCGTGATGTTCAAATACAGATGTGATGATATGCTTTTTGCCTTTTTTTGCAAGTCTTTCAGCAGTTCCTTTTATAGCCCAGTTGTCCGATTCCGAGCCACAGCTTGTAAAGAAAATTTCATTAGGGTCTGCACCTATTGCACTTGCAACTTTAATTCTTGCATCTTCAATATCACGTTGAGCATCTCTGCCAAGCTTGTAAATGCTTGATGCGTTGCCGTAAGCTGTACGGAAATGCGGGAGCATTGCATTGAGTACTTCATCAGATACAGCTGTTGTAGCAGCATTATCAGCATAAATAAATCTTTTTTCCATTTTTATACTCTACCTTTCTGCAAATTTTTCACTTATTGTATATATCTCTTTGTGCAACAGCAAGCCTGTCGCATCTTTCATTTTCGGGGTGTCCTGCGTGACCTTTCACCCAGTTGAACGTTACATTATGTTCAGCTAAAAGAGGGAGAAGCTGTTCCCATAAATCCACATTCAGAGCTTTTTTGCCGTCGGATTTTATCCAGTTTTTTTTCTGCCAGCTGTAAACCCAGCCTTTTGTAATGCTGTCAACAACATACTTGCTGTCTGTTGTGAGGATAACATTGCAAGGCTCTTTCAGTGCTGATAAACCTGCAATAACGCCCATAAGTTCCATGCGGTTGTTGGTTGTGTGGGATTCACCGCCCGACAGTTCTTTTTCTGTATTTCCGAAACGCAGGATAGTACCGTAACCGCCTGCTCCGGGATTTCCACTGCACGCACCGTCAGAAAAAATTTCTACTGTTTTTATAGTAACCTCTCCTTTTGTAAATATCTGTTATATATTATAACTCAGAATGATGAAAAAAAGAGTATTTGTTAACTTCTGTAAACCTGAAAAATGTTAGCGTAAACTTACTCAGTTTTTGTGATTTCACACCCTGTATAATAGTGGTTGAGAATATCCTGCCAAGATTTACCTTCTTTTGCCATAGCATTTGCGCCATACTGACTCATGCCCACTCCGTGACCGAACCCCTTTGTAGTAAATATTACTTCTGTATCAGTGTATTTCACGTCAAAATCAGCAGAACGCAGACCAAGTGCGGAGCGGATTTCATTTCCCGTAACGACAGTATCACCCAGCAGTGCCGTGAGAACTGTTCCCGATTCTGAAATTTCAGCAGGAACAACCCATTCTGTCGCATCATATCCAAGTTTTACCCCCTCAAATACATTTTCAAGACGTGTTTTCAGTGCGGATTTGTCTATGCGCACCTCCTCCATGTATCGAGGTGCAGAAGTATCATAACTGCTGTCTACTGGCACAAGATATTCTACAGGAGTACCCCACATATTTTCGGCACTTTCTGTTTTTCCTGATGACATTGAGTGAAAGGCAGCTATAGCAGGCTCTGAATTGAAAGTGAGGATATACGGCAGAACATCATCAACAGCAGAACTTATTTTTTTATAGTATTCATCATAATTACTGCCATAATAGTATTGGATTTGACTGTCTGTAAGGTAACCCTGATATTTTGATGTATCATTGGAGAAATCCGCTCCGCAGAGTTCGGGAGACGGTGATTCCCTTTCAATATTCCGCTGACGTTCAGCATATGTATGAGCAGTAACAGCTTGTGCTTTAAGTGCTTCTGTTTCAAATGATGCAGGCATTTCCGCACATACTGCGCCGATAACATAATCACGCACAGGAACAGTCAGAACTTGTCCGCTTGTAATATCAAGTACTTTGTACGGCTCGTCTGATATTTCAGGAACGTCTGTTTCGTTAAAAATATATTCTTTTATTTTGACATTATCCGTTCCGATTTCTTTTGTAGTTGCCGTATTTCCCGAAAAACAGGCAGGTATTGCAGGTATAACCGCAGACGAAACTGCTATAAGAACAACGTAAAGTAATATTTTTTTCATTTTTTTCTCCTTGTATAGAATATTAAGATTGACAT
>CAMWKY010000114.1 GCA_947174965.1 uncultured Ruminococcus sp.
AATTTGTATAGTATCACAATAATTAATAGTCAATTTTGTGAAAAATGCTTTTGGAAAATCTATTTACTTTTACGCTTTTTTGTGTTAAAATTAATTTGTATGATTAAAAACAATGAAAGGATATTTTTATAATGCCTATTACAGAATTACTTGAAAGAAACGCAAAATTATATGCGAATGATGTTGCACTTATTGAAGTCAACCCCGAAATTACCGAAAAAAGACGCATCACATGGAAAGAGTATGAACTTATTGAGCCAAACCCTGAATGTTGTTACAGACGTGAAATAACGTGGAAAGTTTTCAATGAAAAAGCAAACAGATTTGCAAATATGCTTATTGAAAGAGGGGTGCAGAAAGGCGATAAAGTCGGTATTCTGCTTATGAACTGCCTTGAATGGCTTCCTATTTATTTTGGCATACTAAAAACAGGTGCTTTGGCTGTTCCGCTTAACTTCCGCTATACTGCTGATGAAATAAAGTACTGTCTTGATTTAGCAGAAGTCGATATTCTTATGTTTGGCTCTGAATTTATCGGACGTGTTGAGGAAATCGCAGACGAAATAAGCAGAAACAGACTGCTTTTCTATGTCGGTGAGGGATGTCCGTCTTTCGCTGAACATTATGACAGCAACTCCGCAAACTGTTCAGGCGAATCACCCGATATAAAGCTTACTGATGAAGATGATGCGGCTATCTATTTTTCATCAGGTACAACAGGATTTCCGAAAGCTATTTTACATAACCACGAAAGCCTTGTGCATTCTGCAAAAGTTGAACAGAATCACCACAAACAAAGCAAAGATGATGTTTTTCTCTGTATTCCCCCACTCTATCACACTGGAGCAAAAATGCACTGGTTCGGCAGTCTACAGTCAGGAAGTACGGCTGTACTCTTAAAGGGTGTAAAGCCAAAGTCAATAATAAAGACCGTTTCAGACGAAAAATGCACTATAGTATGGCTGCTTGTACCGTGGGCGCAGGATATACTTGATGCCATTGACAGAGGAGAAATAAATTTAGAAGATTATCAGCTCGACCAGTGGAGACTTATGCACATAGGCGCACAACCTGTTCCGCCGTCACTTATTTCACGCTGGAAAGAAAAATTTCCGCATCATATGTACGATACAAACTACGGTTTAAGCGAGTCCATAGGTCCTGGCTGTGTTCATCTTGGAATGGAGAATATACACAAAGTCGGTGCAATCGGCAAGGCTGGTTTCGGCTGGGAAGTCAAGATTGCCGACGAAAACGGAAACACTGTTGAACGTGGACAAGTAGGCGAACTTTACGTAAAAGGTCCAGGGGTTATGACCTGCTATTACCGTGACGAAAAAGCTACCGCCGAAACTCTGAAAGACGGCTGGCTTCTTACTGGTGATATGGCGCAGGAAGATGAGGACGGTTTTATCTATCTTGTTGACCGTAAAAAAGATGTAATTATAAGTGGCGGTGAAAATCTCTATCCCGTTCAGATTGAGGACTTTTTAAGGTCGCACCCTGCTGTAAAAGACGTTGCAGTTATTGGCTTGCCTGACAAGCGACTTGGTGAAATTGCGACAGCTATCATCTCCATAAAGGACGGTATGACCTGCACCGAGGAAGATATAAACACATTCTGTCATAAGATGCCGAGATATAAACGTCCGCACAAGATTATTTTTGCTGATGTTCCAAGAAATCCTACAGGTAAAATTGAAAAGCCGAAACTCCGTGAAATCTACTGCGGAGAAAGTCTTGTTGCTAAACAGATTAAAAACTGATTATTAAGGAATGATATAAAATGGATAATTATAGTGAAAAACTTGCGGAAGTCCGTGAGGTTTTCAAAAATGACAAATTTGCAACCGAAAATGGCATGGTTATTGATGAAATCGGTGACCACTATGCAAAATGCAGTGTAAAGCTTACTGATATTCACCGAAACGCTATGGGCGGTATTATGGGAGGAGTACATTTCACGCTTGCAGACTTTGCTTTTGCCGTTGCATCAAACTGGCAACACATGGGAACAGTTGCATTAAGTACCGATATTGCATTTATTGGTGCAGTCAAGGGCGACAGTCTCACAGCAGAGGCACAACTTATCAAAGACGGTCGTTCCGTCAACTGCTATCATATAATAGTAAAAGACAATCTTGAAAATATTGTTGCCGACGTTAAAACAGTAGGATTTCATAAATGCTGATTACGTATAATTTACCTGAAATTATTGAAATTATGAAAAACAAGGATTTTGATAAGTTCAGATTTGTAGATAACTATGCCTATATCTATCCGAAATTGCCGAATAATTTTGAAATCGCACTTGAACTTGTAAACGGAAAAATTTCTGACAAATCTTTGAATATGGCTGTTAAAATTCTTGATAATTTTGACAAATGTATGAAAACAGCACATGAATGGCTTGACAGACTAAAAGATGCCAATAATCAGAGTATTAAAGACTATGGCATCTGTGTTGAGAACGTTCCTTGCGGTCACGAATCAAAAGACTTATTATTTGGCTTTACTGTTTCATTTATTCAGGAAGAACCCGACAGACAAGCAACTTTTATGTTTACTGTAAAATTCAATGAAGAACTTAGAGCATATGCTGTTGAGGAGTCCTATACCTGAAAACACTATATTTGATATTTTAATGGAAAAAATTCACAAAAGCTATTGACTTTTTCTCACAAAGGGTATATAATAACAGTCGTTGAAAAAAATCTTTTCATAGGAGAATTTTTATGGACGATATTGAAATTTATCTTAATATGCTTGAAGACGAAAAGAATATTTATGCTGAAATCAGTAACAAGACAGACTGTAAAATTGCTGACAGCAAAGAACTTGCAGATTATCTTGATAATCTGTCTGGTGATGTAAAGTTTAAACTGTATATTTCTGACGAGGATACAGACAATGACACAGTAGCAGAAGTTACAACAGCTTTTGATACACACTGCAAAAACAGTTATGAATTTATCGGCGACGAGTTTCTTAATCTGATTGACGAGGAAGGTCATTTTCTCCCCGTATCAAAGCCACGTACGCTTATTCACCGTGATGGAGATTTACACCCTGCTGTACACGTATGGATAATCAAGGAAAAAGATATGGGCGTTTATGTACTTTTACAGAAACGTTCAGCAGAAAAGGCTGTTCACCCGAACTGCTACGACGTTTCGTCAGCAGGACACGTTCCACAAGGTGAGGAGTTCCGCATATCCGCTATACGTGAAACAGCGGAGGAACTTGGAATAAATCTGCATGAGGGTAAACTTGAATTTCTTGGTACACACAAAAGCTGTTACAATAACGGAGATATACATGACAATGAAATCCGTGCAGTATATCTTTGCAGAGAAAAAATCGACACCGATAATCTTGTACTTCAGGCATCAGAAGTTTCAGATGTTGTATGGACGGAAGTTGATGAACTTCTTGCATCAGTAGACAATGAAAATTTTGCAAACTGTATTGACTGCGCAGAACTTTTCATGATAAAAAAAGCCGTATTTTAAATATAACTCAAAAAATCCTGTAATGTTGCAATTTCAGGATTTTTTATAAACAAAAATTCCCCCGGTTTTCGAGGGAATTTCTGTTATTCTGGGATAATATCAAAATTAATCAGTTGACTTTTGTATAAATCTGACCGCCGTTAAGCTGCTGGTTCTTTACTGCAAACATCTCTGAAACTGTTACAATCTGCCAGCCCTCTCCTTTAAGGTAAGGAGCAAGATATTCAATAGCTTCTGCTGTTGTATCGTATGTTTCATGTGCAAGAACGATAGCACCATTGAGTGAGCCGTTTTCCTTTGCCTTTACAATCTTATCAATCATATCATATGTTGAAGTATTGTTCCAGTCGCCTGTATCAATTGAACAAGTGATAAGCGGAGCATCATTCAATGTCTGCTGTACTGTCTGATTGCTTGCAAGATAAGGAAGTCTGAGGAGTTTTGACGGAGAAGTGCCGATAATGTTCTTGAGTTTAGCCTCACAGCTGTCATATTCGTTCCTTATCTCATTTGCTGACTTTGTAGAAAGGTCAGGGTGTGAAGTTGTGTGGTTTGCGATTTCCATGCCCTTTGAGAAAGCATATTTAACTTCTTCTTCTTTGCCTGAATTGTTAATCCAGTCTCCTACATAGAAAAATGTTGAGTGGAATCCTGAATCTGCAAGAGCATTTATAATTCTCATTGAAGTATCTGTAGGAGCATTTCCTACTGCGCCATCATCAAATGAGATTGCAACCATAGGCTTTGTCGGATCAATCCATGAAATATCAACACCGCCAGCCGGTTTAGTTGTGGGTGGAGTAGTTGTTGCTGGTGTTGACTGTGATGGCTGTGTGCCTGATGATGAACTGCCTGAAACTTTGAAAATACCTTTCATGAAGTTATACATCATAGGAACTACACAACTTCCGTCATGTCCGCCTCCCTGAATCTCCTGCCAGATGTGGTCCTGTCCGTTTGTTGTAAGAATATTATGATAACTTTGCGGAAACTGTCCTACTACAGTATCATTTGTACCGCCTGTAATAAGCCAGAGATAAGGATAATTTGCTGTATCCTTGATTTTGAAATCAGCTTCTGCCATATTTCCCGGGTGTGCCATAAAGCTGTCAGTTCCGGGAGTTACACCAGGTGCAGGACAAGCAGCACCGATATATCCGAACAAGTCAGGACGTGTAACACCAACATAGAGTGTTTCTCTGCCGCCCATTGAAAAGCCTGAAATAGCTGTATTCTCTCTGCCTGTTTTTACTGAATAATTCTGCTCAATGTAAGGCATAAGACATTCTGCAAGGTCCTCACGGATAGCATCATAAGCCTTTGTTTCCTCAACTGTAAATCCTTGACACTGGTCAGAAGTTTTGCTTGTGTACATTGATGTAAAAACAATAATCATCTTTTCAGCTTCACCGCTCTTTGCGAGGTTGCCTGCGAGACTTCTTATTTTCATTCCGTCATCAAGCATTGTATTGTGGTCACCGAAAATACCGTGATTCACATAAAGAACAGGGTATTTTTCATTTTTTGAATATCCCTCTGGAAGAAGAACATTTGCTTTTTTGTTTTTACCTGAAATTGTTGAGAAATATGTGATTTCCTCAAGAGTACCATAATCACTGTTGCCGTTTATTGCAGATGCAGGAACATCATTTGTCATGTTCTTTCTTACGTTGTCCATATATTCTGTAGGAGTTACGGAAACAGCTGTCGGATTTTTTTCTGTTGTAACTGCTGGCTGATTTTCAGTTGTTGTATCAGGTAACTGAATATCTCCGACTGGAAGACTGTCAATCATTTCTGCTTCAAGCTGCTGGATTGCAAGAGCGTCCTGACCTGTAACACCAGTTCCGGGATAGTAGCAATCGCCATTCAGCAACCCTTTTTCTGAAAGTCCGTATTTATCCTGATTGCCGAGATGCTGAATAATAGCTGTAGCATCTGCGATATTAACTGCTCCGTCGCAGTTTGCATCGCCATAAAGAATATCTGCTGGAGGTGTTACCGGTGATGTAGTAGGCTGTGTAGCTGAACCTTCAACAGTGCCACCACCTGTTACAACTGATGATTTTACGCCCTCTTTTGAGCCTTGTGCATCATCAATGTAGAAGTCTGTGAGACTGTCAGGAGCTTCAACATAAAGAACCATGTTTGTTGCACCTGTCGGAATCTTAAAAGCTGTATTTTCAAGCTTTGTCCATTCACCGCTCTTTGCAGTTGCAGAAGCAACTTCATCATAATTTTCTTCACCATTGAGACTATACTGGAGTGTAAGTTTCATATCTGTAGCTTCTCCTGATTTCTGGAGAACTGCTGTACTGAAACTGTAAGTATTTCCAGGTACGAATACTTTCGGGTCAAGAGAAATTGATGCACCGTGCCAGTTGTCTGTACGTCCACTTACGAAAAGTGAGCTGTTGCCTGAATAGTAGTTCTTTGAATCATTTGCAGTCTTTGCATCTCCACGACTTTTCCAGTTGTCAGTGCCTGTTTCAAATGTACTCTTGAAATAGTTTCCATTTTCATCAGGTTCAACAGGAGTTGCAGGAGTTGTTGTAGGCTGTGTATTATCACCCTTTTTAGTTGTATAAACATCAAGCATTGTAACATCTGCAACACCGCTGCTTTCCCAACCTTCAGCATTGAGTGCAACTTCGTAGAGATTACCGATACCCCAGCCTTGGTCAGCCCATGCTTTGAAGTGGTCAGAAACTGTGATGTGACCTGAAGTTCTTGTATCCTTACGAACGCTGAAATACTGCTTGAATGTTTCGCTGTTGCCGTGAATTGTCGGACCTGTGTGGTCTATAGCGAAAATCTCATACTGTCCGCCGTCAATTGTAACAGTTTTTGAAGCACCGTTTGCAGTAGGACGCCAGTTTACCCAGTCCTCAATGATGTAATACTCAACAAGAGGCGGATTGCCTGCTGCGTTTCTGTTCTCAAACCAACCGTATACACAAAGACGTGAGTTACCGCCACTGCCTGTCTGAGAATATGTTGCATCATAGTCAAGACCGATATAATCATAATCAGTAGCCTTTTTTTCTGAACCAAAGTCAAGACCACGACGTGCAAGGAAGTTGCCCTGTGAAACGCTTGCACTCCATTCTGCCTTAAATGTAGCACCCTTTCCGAGTGTCATAGAACCGCTACCGCCTGTATTGTCAAGCCATACCTCATAGCTGTAGCCTTCGCTTGTACCTTTGTACTGATTTGTGCCGTTGCCTACAGTAAACTTGTCACCTGAAGCAGCATCAACAGGTATACCACTGGCATTAATCAAGAAAAACATTGATGTAACAGCTGTACTTAAAGCACCACTTACTGCTCTTTTGAAAAAGCCCTTTTTCAAGTCAATCATCCTCCCATTAGTAATATGATAATACAATTCAGCAAAAATATGAACAATTTTCGCTTAACTTAAATATATTTTATTACAACAGCGTGTTTTTCAGCGGGAACAAGAAATACA
>CAMWKY010000115.1 GCA_947174965.1 uncultured Ruminococcus sp.
GTTTCATCATCACCTGTTAATAAATTGACATTCTTAATTATACTTTATTATCATGCTAAAGTCAAATGGTATTTATCACAAAAAAAGATGTTGGTATTTGTATTATGTGCTGAATAAAAATAACATGACTTCTGATAATCAGAAGCCTGTTATTTGTTGTATGTAGTTTTTCAGTGAATAGCATCTGTCATGGATTTCACATATTCCCTTACTTTTTCGGGAGCATCTTTTCCATATTCGTCAATAATATTTACAATAGCAGAGCCTACAATTACACCGTCTGAAATTTCAGCTATTTCTTTTGCCTGTTCAGGTCTGGAAATACCGAATCCGACAGCGCATGGAGTATCAGTATTCTGACGTATCTGCTCAACAATCTTCTTTATATCGGTTGTAATCTCACTTCTGACACCGGTAACGCCGAGACTTGAAACGATATAAATAAATCCTTTTGCATCTTTGGAAATCATTGCAATTCTGTTTTCGGAAGTAGGGGCAATAAGTGAAATCATGTTAATTCCGTATTTATCGGCAGTATCTGCAAATTCGTCTCTTTCCTCATACGGCAAATCGGGCAGTATTACACCGTCAATTCCAATAGCCTTACAGCGTGACATGAAACGTTCTGCGCCATAAGAAAATACTACATTTGCATAAGTCATGAACACAAGCGGAATTGTTACATCTTTTCTTAAATCCTCAACAAAATCCAATATTTTATCAGTTGTGATGCCGTTTTTAAGAGCTTTTATGCTTGCTTTCTGAATTACTTCGCCTTCTGCTGTCGGGTCGGAAAATGGTATTCCAAGTTCAATTAAGTCTGCACCTGATTCGGCGCAGGCACGTACAACTTTTCCTGTAGTTTCAAGGTCGGGGAATCCACACGTTACAAATGGGATAAAAGCTTTTCTGTTTTTGAAAGCGTTCTGTATATTACTCATAAATATTCTCTCCTCTGTATCTTGCAATAGCGGCGCAGTCCTTGTCGCCACGTCCTGAAATATTAACAATGATTATCTTGTCTTTGTCCATAGTCGGAGCAAGCTTTAAAACATGAGCAACAGCGTGAGCTGATTCAATAGCTGGAATAATGCCCTCTGTTTTTGAGAGATACTCAAAAGCATTTACAGCTTCATCATCAGTAACCGGAACATATTCAGCCCTTCCGATGTCATGTAAATGAGCGTGTTCAGGACCAACACCAGGATAGTCAAGACCTGCTGAAATGGAGTAAACAGGGGCAATCTGACCATATTCGTTCTGACAGAAATATGACTTCATGCCGTGGAAGATGCCTAATTTTCCGACATTTACAGTTGCGGCTGTTTCAAAAGTATCAATGCCACGTCCAGCCGCCTCACAACCGATAAGACGAACACTTTCATCAGGAATATAGTGATAGAAACTTCCGATAGCGTTAGAACCACCGCCAACGCAAGCAACTATTGCATCAGGTAATCTGCCCTCTTTTTCAAGAATCTGCTGACGGGATTCACGGGAAATAACAGCCTGAAAATCACGTACAATTGTAGGGAACGGGTGAGGACCCATAACTGAACCGAGACAATAATGTGTGTCGTTGATTCTTGTTGTCCACTCTTTCATGCAGTCATTTACAGCATCTTTAAGTGTAGCAGTTCCCGATTTTACAGAAATAACATCTGCTCCGAGAAGTTTCATTCTGTAAACATTAAGTGCCTGACGCTTTGTGTCCTCCTCACCCATGAAAATAACGCACTCCATACCCATTAATGCTGCTGCTGTAGCTGTAGCGACACCGTGCTGTCCTGCACCAGTTTCAGCAATAAGACGTGTTTTTCCCATTTTCTTTGCAAGCAGAGCCTGACCGAGTACATTGTTGATTTTGTGTGAGCCTGTATGATTCAAGTCTTCACGTTTGAGATAAATTTTTGCACCGCCTAAATCTTTCGTCATTTTTTCGGCATAATAGAGAAGTGACGGTCTGCCAGCGTATTCATTAAGAAGTTGTGTAAGTTCCTTGTTAAATTCAGGGTCGTCCTTGTAGTGATTGTAGGCATTTTCGAGTTCGATAACGGCATTCATAAGAATTTCGGGGATATATTGTCCGCCGTGAATACCAAATCTTCCTTTTGACATAAAAATCTTCCTTTCTTTAAATAACTGATGATTTAATCTGTTTCATTTTTTCAAAGTTCTTGAAACCGTCCGTTTCAATTCCTGAACTCAAATCCACTGCATACGGATTAAGTTTAAGTGCATCTGTAATATTATCGGGATTCAGTCCACCTGCAAGAAAATACGGTCTTGAAATGCCGTTCAGTAGATTGTGATTGAACGTTCTGCCGTCTCCCATTCCTGCATCAAGCAGAATCCAGTCAGATGACGATTTTTCAGCGTGTTCAATATCTTCTGCGGATTTGACAATAAATGCCTTGATTACTTTGATATTTTCAGCGTGCAGACGTAAAATATACTCCTCATCTTCATTGCCGTGCAGTTGTGCAATTTTTATTATGCCCGATTTTACAAGTTCAATCACGTTTTCAAGCGGTGCATCAACAAAAACTCCTACTGGAATAATTCTGCTGTCAAGCATTTTTGTTAGTGCTTCTGCCTGTTCGGGAGTGACATAACGCTTGCTTTTCGGGAAAAATACATATCCTATAAAATCGGGCAGAATCTCATTTACATACTGCACATCAATTTCTCTGCGTATTCCGCACATTTTTATTTTCGTCATGATTCACCTTTCAGCTCACGCAGTTTTGCTGGTTTGTCCTCCGCACGCATAAGCGTTTCACCGATAAGCACGGCATCTGCACCGATTTCACGCAGTCTTGCAATATCTTCCGCAGATTTTACACCGCTTTCAGATACAAAGCATACATCATTTGGTACAAGTTCTCTAAGACGGCGACTGTTATCTGTATCAACTGAAAAATCACTTAAATTGCGGTTATTTACTCCGACAATTCTTGCACCTGATTTAACAGCAATTTTTACTTCATTTTCGTCATGTGCTTCAACAAGTGCGGATATGCCGAGAGTATCGCATACTTTTATGTATGCTTTTATCTGTTCGGGAGTGAGAATGGAGCATATCAGCAATACAGCTTTCGCACCAAGCATTTTTGCTTCATATATCATATAATCGTCAACTGTAAAGTCTTTGCGGATACATGGAATTGATACTGTATCAGCGATTTCACGCAGATAGTCATTGCTTCCGAGAAACCACTTCGGTTCAGTCAATACGGAAATGCAGTCTGCACCAGCTTTTTCATAATCCTTTGCAATCTGCATATATGGAAAATTTTCTGCGATAACTCCTTTTGAGGGGGAGGCTTTTTTGCACTCACATATAAAAGAAATATCAGGCTTTTTCAGTGCTTTTTCAAATTCAAATCCACCGACAGTCATAGAAAGTGCCTTTGATTTAATTTCGTTATATGGGATTACTTTTTTTGCTGATTCAGTACGGATTTTTGCGTATTCAGCAAGTTTTTCAAGTATAGTCATCTACTGCACCTCAACTGTTTGAAACAGCAATTATTTTTTCGAGTGTTTCAAGTGCTTTTCCGCTGTCAATAAGTTCACCTGCGAGCTTTACACCGTCTGCAAAAGTCGGAGCTTTTCCACCGATATAGATTGATGCACCTGCATTTAACAGAACAGTATTTCTCTTGTGACCGTGAATTTCACCAGAAAGAATACCACGTGTTATATCAGCATTTTCGGCAGGTGTACCGCCGAGTAAATCGTCTTTTGTGCATCTTTCAAAACCGAACTGTTCGGGCGTGATTTCATAATTCTTGAGCCAGCCGTCACGATATTCACAAATAATAGTCGGGGCAGAAAGTGAAATCTCGTCAAGCTTATCAGTACCATATACAACCATTCCGCTTTCTGAACCAAGTTTCATGAGTACCTGTGCAACAGTCTGAATCAAAGATGCATCATATACACCAAGAAGATGATGTTTTGGTGAAGCAGGATTTGTCAGAGGTCCAAGAATATTGAAAACTGTTCTTATACCTAATTCCTTGCGTATTCCGCCGACGTATTTCATAGATGTGTGATATTTCTGTGCAAAGAAAAAGCAGAAGTTTGTCTTTTCGAGCATCTCACGGCATTTATCGGGGTCGAGATTGATATTTACGCCCAGAGCCTCCAGACAGTCTGCCGTGCCTGAAAGTGACGAAGCTGCACGGTTGCCATGCTTTGAAACAAGTATTCCTGATGATGCAATAACCATAGCTGATGTTGTGGATATGTTAAAGCTGTGAGCATTGTCACCGCCAGTTCCGACTATTTCAAGTAAGTCCATATCGTTATCAAATTTCACTGCCGCATCACGCATAGCTGCGGCACAGCCTGTTATTTCGTCAATCGTTTCAGCTTTTGCACTTTTGGTAGAAAGTGCCGCAAGAAATGCCGCATTTTGAGTAGGGGAAGTCTGACCCGACATTATTTCAGTCATAACCGTATATGCTTCGTCGTATGTCAAATCGTTCTTGTCAACGATTTTAACAATAGCTTCTTTAATCATTGTAGTTGCTCCTTTATAAATTAATAAAATTACTTAACATTTTTCTGCCGTCGGGTGTCATTATTGATTCAGGATGGAACTGTACGCCGAAAATCGGGAAATCCTTATGCTGTACAGCCATAATTTCACCGTCATCTGCAATTGCTGTCACCTCGAAACAGTCGGGAATTGTTTCAGCATCAGCAGCAAGTGAATGATAACGTGCTACCAGTGAATTTTCGTTGATTCCATTGAAAATCGGACTGTTTCCGCATAAGTGGATTTTTGACTGCTTGCCGTGCATAAGTGTTTTTGCATATGTGATTTTTGCACCATAAGCCGAGCAGATAGCTTGATGACCGAGACAAACGCCCAGAGTTGTAATTTTCTTACATACGGTTTTTGCAGCTTCAACTATAATTCCTGCATCTTCAGGTCTGCCAGGTCCAGGTGAGATGATTATTTTATCGGGTGCAAGATTTTCAATTTCCTCAACAGTCATTTCGTCATTTCTTATAACTTTTATATCGGAATCCAGTTCGCCGACAAGCTGAAAAAGATTATATGAAAAACTGTCATAATTATCAATCAATAAAATCATAAATCCGCCTCCTCTGCCAGTTTCAGAGCATTTACAACAGCCGCCGCCTTGTTTATACACTCCTGATATTCATTTTCGGGAACAGAATCCGCAACAATTCCTGCTCCGCTTCTGACAAATACTTTTCCGTTCTTTTTGTACGCAATGCGGATAGCTATGCAGGTATCGAGATTTCCCGTAAAATCAATATATCCGATAGCACCGCCGTAAATACCACGCTTGTTATTTTCAAGTTCTGCAATAATCTGACAAGCACGGATTTTAGGTGCGCCCGAAAGAGTTCCGGCAGGAAGTACGGCACTTACAGCATCAAGTGCATCAAATTCTTCACGGATTTCACCACGAACTGTAGAACCAATGTGCATTACATGAGAATATCGCTCTATGCTATGGAGCTTTTCGACTTCAACTGTACCAAACTTGCTTATTTTTCCTAAGTCGTTTCTGCCTAAGTCAACAAGCATATTGTGTTCGGAGAGTTCTTTTTCGTCTTTCAGCAGACCTTCTTCAAGTGCCTTGTCTTCTGCATCTGTCTTTCCACGTGGACGAGTGCCGGCAAGTGGGAATGTGTGAAGTATACCGTCCTCAAGCTTGACGAGTGTTTCGGGTGATGCCCCTGCAATTTCAACATCAGTTCCCGAAAAATAGAACATATAGGGAGATGGGTTTGTTGTACGCAATACACGGTACGTATTAAAGAGACTGCCATCAAATCCTGCACTTAAACGGTTTGAAAGTACAATTTGAAAAATATCGCCCTCATAGATATGCTTTTTAGCCTTGTTTACCATGTTGCAGAACTCATCTTTATTGAACATTGGTGTGACTTCCGTTGTAAGATGACCTGTTTTTTCGTTGCATTTTTCACCGTTTCGGAGAAGTTCGGCAAGCTGTTGGATTTCAAGTTTTGCCTTGTTATAGCCTGCTTCACCGTCCGCAACTGACATATTCACAATAAGTATAATCTTCTGTCTGAAATTGTCAAATGCTATAACTTTATCAAAAAGCATTATATCAACATCTTTGAAATTTTCCGTATCTTTTGTATCTGTTTTCAGCGATTTTTCGGTATATGCAAGAAAATCATATGAAAAATATCCGACAAAACCACCTGTAAAAGATGGGAGATAGTCAAATTTCGGGCTTTTGTTTTTTGAAAGTATCTGGCGGATAATTTCAGACGGATTTTCAGATTCCATTGTGATTCCGTCGAAACTGACTTTATTTCCTGTTGCCGTAAGATGTGATTTCGGGTCAAATCCAAGAAATGTATATCGACCCCATTTTTCTTTTTCTGCAACGGATTCAAGCATATAGCAATGAGTAGAAACATTTTTCAGTTTCATGAGTGCTTCAATAGGGGTGCAGATGTCAGAGAGAATTTCACTGCTTATCGGAATTATGCTGTATTCTCCGCTTTCTGCAATTTCTTTGACTTTGCTGTATTCGGGTATAAAATTCATAAAACACCTCCGTTTTAGTTATAAGTTTTTTAAATGAAAAAGTCCCTGACAGAGAAAACTCTGTCAAGGACGAATAAACAATATCCGTGTTGCCACCTTGATTCGTGAAAAAATTCACGCACTTTGCAGGATACTAACATATCCCTGATGATTGACGCACATCAAAACGTTGCAGAATACTCTGTATTATAAAATACATTTAACTGCACCCTCAGCGACCCATTTGTCTGACCTGTGTTTTATCCGATTCTCAGCACTGCGGACTCTCTGTGAAATCATAATCAGTTTTACTCTCGCTTCAGCGGTTTAATATTCAGTTCTTTTTTATTCTATCACATAAAAATTGATTTGTCAAGAGTTTTAAGAAAAATAATT
>CAMWKY010000116.1 GCA_947174965.1 uncultured Ruminococcus sp.
CTCTTGAAATACCGTTTAAACAGTATTTCAGGAGCATTTTTATATTACGTCATATCAAAGGCACATTTCGTATATTTTTTCAACATCAGCAGGAGTGAGATTTTTAAGTCCTGTAATAACTCCGCCGTTGCATGAATGTTCAGCCATAGCCTTAAAATGTGTTGTATCAATTTCAAGTTCTGTGAGAGTTGATTTAAGTCCAAGAGTATTGAAACAGAAGTCTGAAACAGCATTTATTGCAGATTTTGCGCCGTCCATAGCGTTTTCATTTTCAGGAAGTCCGAATACTTTTACACCAAATCTTGCAATTGCAGGAGCAGTTGTTTCATCAAGGATATATTCGAGCCAGCGAGGAGTGAGAATTGCAAGACCATGACCGTGTGTGATGTCATAATAAGCAGATAATTCGTGTTCCATAGCGTGGCAGGCACAACCGTGAACAGTACCGGCATCAAGAATTGTGTTGAGTGCCATAGATGATGCCCACATCAGATTTGCTCTTGCCTCATAATTTTCAGGTTCAGCCATTGCAATCGGAGTCCATTTCACAACTGAACGCATCACGGCTTCCTGCATTTCAAGCACCATATCAAAAGTTGCATCTCCTGCAAGATAATAATTGTCAAGAACATGATTGAAAATGTCGAAAGCACCGCAAGCTGTCTGATAAGTCGGGAGAGTATAGCTGTATTCGGGATTTTCAAATGCAACTTTCGGAATCAATGCAGAACCGCCAAGACCGATTTTTTCGTTGGTTTCCATATTTGAAATAACAGCCCAGCCGTCCATTTCTGAACCTGTTGCGGCATTTGTGAGTACAGCAACTACTGGAAGTGCATCTGTAACCCATGTTCCAGTGCTTACTAAATCCCATACGTTGCCCGACTCAATGACAGCAGCAGCAGCTATTCCCTTTGCGCAGTCGATTGTTGAGCCACCGCCTACAGCAAGCACAACATCAATATCTTCTTTTTTACAGATTTCTGCACCTTTGTTTGCTGTTGTGTGACGTGGATTCGGCTCAACTCCACTAAGTTCAAAAAGTTCGATTCCGTTGTCGTTGCAGAGATTTTTAACAAGCCCATAAAGACCATTTTTCTTGATTGAACCTCCGCCATACACCATGAGTACCTTTTTGCCGAATTTCAGCAGTTCTTTCGGGAGATTTTCCATGATATTCCTGCCGAAATATACCTTGTCGGGATTGTGAAAAATAAAATCATTCATTGTCAATTCCTCCTGTTTATTTATAGTTTTTTGTTTGTATATTAATACCAGTCGTGCTTTTCATCACGATTAAGTGCGTCAATTTTCGCCATTTCCTTATCTGTCAGGGAAAAATCGAATATTGAAATATTTTCAAGAATATGTTCGGGATTGCTTGAACCCGGAATAACAACAACACCGTTCTGCAAATCCCAGCGGAGAATGACTTGTGCAGAAGATTTGTTGTGTGCTTCTGCGATTTCTGTAATAGTCTCATCTGAAAGCAGTTCACTGGTGTGTCCACGTCCGCCAAGCGGATACCACGCCTGCATGACAATTCCCAGACTGTGCATATATTCAATAACTTTTCGTTCCTGATAATATGGGTGGATTTCATTCTGCACCAGTGCAGGCTTGATATTGACCTGCGAAATAAAGTCGTCTATTTCCTCAATATACCAGTTGGAAAGTCCAAGAGAACGGATTTTCCCCTGCTCCACAAGTTTTTCCATAGCAAGATAAGCATTTACATCATTATCGCCGGGGTGATGCAGAAGCATCATATCAATGTAATCAATATTCAGTTTGTCAAGAGCTTCCTGAATTGCTTTTTCGGGATTTTTAAACTGTTCTCCAGGATATATTTTTGTGATGACGAAAATATCCTCCCTCGCTATTCCGGATTCACGGATTGCCTGACCGACTTCCTTTTCGTTGCCGTACATATAGGCGGTATCAATAAGTCTTACGCCTTGCGAAAGTGCCGATTTAACGGAATCTACGCAAGTATCGCCTTTCAGTGAATATGTTCCGATTCCTGCAATAGGCATCTGATAACCGCTGTTGAGCGTGACCATTGGAGCGTGCTGGTTTTTGCCTGATTCCAAATTAAATTCAGCTACAGAAAAATCTGCTGATTCAGATTTATTCAGCGAAAAAGTGATTTCAACATCACCATTTCCGAAAGCTTCAAGCAACTGTTCTTTGGTTGTATTCTGTATTTTGCCAAGTCTTGTGAAATTCCACGTATTTACATCATAATAGACTGTAATTGAATTTCCCTGATAAAGAATTACGTCACCTGCTTCGGTAGTAATTTTTTCGTCGTTTCGGGGAAGTGTTTTTCCAAGATTGCCTACTTTTTCAAAACTTCCGTAATCGCTCATCTGTATTGTAAGACTGTTCTCTGAAAGCAGTTCACGGAAAGCATCTGCACTTGAATTTTCTGCAAATTCAGCTGTAAAAGTTGTATTACCTGCTGTAATATAAAAATATTCCATATCTACCTTTTCACCATCTTTCAATCCAAGACTGTCAATCCATTCTGTAACATCTGTTTCAGCAGAATTTCCCGAAAATCTCATACCATCATACCAGTTTGCATTTTCTGCAAGGCTATGCAGATTCTCCGCACTTGTACCGATTCCGCTTGAATGTGAAGTACAGAATGGCACTATAATTTTATCGGAAAAATCGTAACTTTCAAGAAATGTGTAAATTATTTTCGGGGCTTGACCGTGCCATATAGGATAGCCGACAAATATCACTTCATAGTCGTCCATATTCTTAATACTTCCCGATATTTCAGGACGTGCTGTCGGGTCACTCTGTTCTTTGTCTGCTCTGCAATCGGTGTAGTATTTCAAATCGTCTTCAGTATATGGGATTTCGGGGATAATCTCATAACTGTCAGCTTTGAGGTAATCAATAGCATATTCCGCAATCTGTTCAGTATTTCCGGTACAGGAGAAGTATGTTACAAGAATATCACTTTCCGGATTTTCCTGCGTATTTCCGATAACTTCATTTCTTAACAGACACATATCAAAAACATCAAGTTTTCCGTCTTTGCACAAATCAAAATCCTTGCCGTTGACATCTGTACGTCTGCCGAGCAGAAAATCCTGCAAGACTTCTAAATCTTCAATTGTATAGGATTCTGAATTATCAGTTGCATATGATGCTGTTTTTGCAGTTGAAACTGTAGAACCTGAAATGTTTTCTTTAGCTGTACAGCCACAAAACGTCAGGAGTGCAGTTGAAAGAGTCAGAATTTTTTTAAACATACTTCAACTCCTTTCCAAGTTGATACAGAAGAAAATCAAGACAATCAATCTGTTTCTGATTTTTGTGTACCTCATCAAGCAGAGTTTTACGATGTTTTTTGAGGAAACCTATTGTTTCTGAAAAATTGCCGTCAAGCAGTTGTTGTGTATATTTTTCAGCAATTGTTTCATCAATACCGCTGTCAATAAGATTCTGAATAATTACACTATATCTGTCATTTGCCTGTGCCATTATTTTCTCCTCCTTTGATATTTTCAGTATATCACAACTTTTGTGAAATGTCAAATACCCAGTTTGAATAGCGTGTTATTCTTGACAGGAATAACACGAATGTGCTATAATAAAATAAAAAGGAGATGTTTATTATATGGAAATCCGAGTATTACGCTATTTTCTTGAAATTGCAAGGGAGGAAAATATGACAAGAGCTTCAAAAAATCTGCATATATCCCAGCCCTCTTTGTCAAAGGAAATGAAAAAGCTTGAAGATGAATTAGGAAAAAAATTATTCCGTCGTGGAAGTACCTGCATGAAGCTGACTGATGAAGGTATGCTTCTGCGGAAACGAGCGGAAGATATTCTTGAAATGACCGATAAAACGATTGCGGAGTTTCATTCGCTTGACGAAATCAATGGCGGTGATATTTATATCGGCTGTGCGGAATCGTGGCAGATACGCTGTTTAGCACAGGCAATAAAGGAGTTCAAGAAAAAATATCCGCTTTTGCGCTATCATCTTTCAAGCGGAAATACTGAACAGGTTGCCGAAAAACTTGACAAAGGACTAATGGATTTTGCAATTATTGCTGAACCGCCGGATTTATCAAAATACAATCATATTGAACTTCCGGAGGCGGATAAATGGGGAGTTGTAATGAAAAAAGACAGTCCGCTTGCTGAAAAAAAGACAATAAAAGTTGAAGATTTAATTGGTCTGCCACTTTTATGCTCAGCACAGGCAATAAAAACAGATATTCCGAGATGGTGCGGTGAAAAGGCTGATGAGCTTAATTTTTCAGGCACTTTGAATCTGTTTTACAATGGTTCGGTATTCGTCAAAGAGGGATTGGGCTATATGCTGACTTTTGACAAACTTGCTGATACTGGTGCAGAAAGTGAACTATGTTTTCGTCCGCTTGAGCCACTTCTTGAAACCAGAATATTTATTATATGGAAAAAATATCAGATATTTACACCTGTTGCGGAATTATTTATGCAGGAACTCAAAAAAATTTCAGGTTGAAACCTATTTCCACTCTTTTCCATATTTAAGCAGTCTCTGTATAACAACAAAAAATCCCGATAAGGCTTTTTAAACTTATCGGGATAATTTTCATATAAGACAGCCTGCAATGTCATTGATTTCATCAGCTGATATACAATAAACTTTTGTTTTCTCCCTGCAAAAATAAATCTTGCAGGGAGATAATTTAAGGAGGGTTTTTATATTGTAGATTGCATTATAATATTTTAACAGACTTTAGTAATTTTAATTGTTAAGGTAGCCTGTCAGAGCAAAAAAGTTTCTGTCTCCATTCTGATATTCAATGTCAAATAACAATTTTTCTGATGATTCAGTACCCCTCAATGTTGCCTTAAGTATATTGTAATCAGAATCTTCCATATAGAAAGTAAATTCACCACCATTTTGTTCGTATGTGAAAGGTATTTCTGTAATCACTCTTTTTGCTGCATCATTTGGATAGAATATTATATATTCAGTTCCGCTGACACCGTCTTCATTGAATTCAAGTTGTTTTTTATCAATAAAATTATAATTTTCGTCTATATTACCATACCAGCTAAAGATTGTTCCGTTCAAAGTATCGGGTTCTGTTGCTACACTGCTGGGATTTCTGAATTTTGGGCGTTCGGTACTTAAATTATATAAACCATCTTCAAATTGTATACTGAAATTTCCAGTGTCATTCGCATTTACAATAGTTCCAACTTTTTTGTGAATGCTACCGAAAGAAAACTGATTTTCTACAATTTTATAGTCATCTGTTATCATTGAACTATAGATTGGATCGCCAAAATCGTTCAATTCGCATTTGGTGAGTCTACCGTCCGGCCAGAACTCAAAGCTCATATATCCACGAACACCTGCTATTTCCTCACAATAATAACTAACGCCTTCTATTTCAACATAATACAGTCCGTTCAGAGGAGATTTCTGTGGTTCTGTTTGAATAGTATCTGTAACCGACGTTGTTACAGAAGATGTAACAGGTGTTTTTGTTGTATTAGGAGACGTAGCAGGAGCTTGTGTTGCAGTAGGAGATGTAAAAGGTGATTGTGTTGCAGGCTGTACAGTTGTATTATTACTTACAACAGAAGTATTTTCACCTGTTGTTTTATATTCTGAGGTTAACTCATAAGATGTTGTAACTGTAGTTTCTGATGTATTGACGGTTGCTGAGTAAATGTTTGTAGTTTGTGTAGGGTCTTTTTCAATATTACTGTTTCCACTGAGATTTCTGTTTATTATAACAACACTTGCAATTCCGACAAATGCTAAAATAAATGCGGCGGCAGAGGAGGCGTATTTATGCCACAATGCACGGTTATAGTGTTCAATGCCTGAAACAGTAATCTTTTTCTTTCTGTCATAATCGGTTTCGGCAGAAAGACTGTTCTTTTTCATGCATTTCTTTAAAATACGTTTTTTAGTATTTTCATCAAGTGCAGGATAATTTTCTGCTATTTCCTCAACCGAGAAGTCATCAAGATTGCTAAGCTGATTCATAAAATCCTTTTCGTTTTTATTCATAATAGCCTCCATTTCTAAGGATTGTACCTATTTTTTTTCTTGCACGTAAACTTCTTTTCTTTACAGCCTCTGTTGTCATTTCAAGTATTTTTGCAATGTCACGTACTTTATAATTGTAAAAATACTGATACACTATTATTGAACTGTCAGGCTCTCCAAGTGATTTTACTATATTCCAGAGATTCTGCTTGAATATACGTTTTTCAACTTCTTTTTCGGTATCATCAGAAGCAGGAGGAATAACAATATCTTCGTCTTCTATATCCAGACACATATTATTTCTTCCTGAAATTCGTCTGAAAGCATCAATAGCTCTGCGTTTGGCAATTGTACTTATATATGATTTCAGACTTCCGCTTCTTGATGAAAAATTTCCGATATTCTTGAAAAACTCAACCATAATATCACTTACACAATCCTCAATATCCTCTTTTGAACCACAACTGCCGATTTTATTGAAAACTATGGCATATATAAGATTTCCATACTGTTCAATAAGGGCTTCATAGGCTTTTGCAGGGGAATTATGTAGCAACTGCTCCCATTCCAAATCTGTCATTCTTTCATCTCCTTGATTTCTATTGATTATAAATGAGCATTTCAATAGTATGTTCATCAAATTGCACAACAAAGTATACATTTAAGCCCTGATTCTGCTCATTTACAGTGTAATAATAAGTGAAACACGTTTCATTTAATACATTCGTCTGACATAATGAAAAGGGACACATTTAAATATAATTTTTTGTTTTAACTCACCCTCCATTGCTTTAATCAGGTGAAATGCGCTTCATTAAATACATTCGCCAAACACGACAAAAAGGGACATATTCAAATATAATTTTTTGTTTTAATTCACCCTCCATTGCTTTAATC
>CAMWKY010000117.1 GCA_947174965.1 uncultured Ruminococcus sp.
TTACTCACTTCATGCAGTTCAGCAGGAAAAAAAGCTGACCCAAATTCACAGCCAACAACAAGCGAAAACTCATTTGCAAATGAGATAAACTCCACTGAATCGTCAGAACCGGTATATACCGACTGCTATCAGTCAGAAAAAATCGAAATGCTTGACAATACAGCAACACAGTATATAATGCTTTCGGGAGACTCAATCATCATAAGCACAATTTCATATACCAATGGTGAAATAGTATTTTACAAAACGGACAAGTCATTCTCAAAATATGAGCCTTTTGAGTGGGAACATACAGAGGAAGAAGAAAACGCTGACTATTCATCAAGTGCACCATATTTCAAGGCTGACGGAAGTTTCAACACTATTGTGCAGTTGCAGGACCACAACGGCGTAAAATTTCCAAAGGAACATGACGAAAATTTTGACTATGGCAGTTATTTTGAGCCGAATACATACACAACCTCTGAAATGTTCTGCACATACGACAGCAACGGAAAAGTCCTGACAAAAGCAACTTTTGAATACCCTGAAAGTTTCTTTGATTCAGAGGGTTTTCCCATATTAGCAGACATTATTGCCGACAATGATTCTGTTCTTATTTCCACATATCAGAATGGCATATACAGACTTGATTCAACAGGCACTTTCACTGAAATAAAAGAAAATGATGATAATGATAATATGTTCAATGCTCCACAGTTTGTTTGTGACAATAACGGAAAAATACTTTGCTTAATCAACAGCGAAGATGAAGAAAATACGCAGTGCAATGTATTTGAGATTGACGGCAACACAATTTCAAGTGAGCCTGTATGCACATTCAATTATAACTCAATTGCTGGTGAAGCTACAAACGGATTCGGAAAATACAGACTTTTCATACCGACAGTTGATGCACTTCTTGGCTTAACAGATGATGGCACGCTTGAATCTGTAATAAACTGGTTTGATTCAGATTCAGATATAATGAATGCTGTAACAGCAATTGGAGAGAATGAGTTTATCGGCATAAACTATAATTACTATATGCGATTTACTCCACGTGACATGAGAGAGTTTGCAAACGTCAAAACAATCACCATTGCATCACCTGTAATTGACGATTATATGGTACAGAATTATCAGAATACAATAAACGACTTCAACCGTTCACAAAGCAACTACCGCATAAAAACTGTAACAATTACAGATGAAGTTGACTATAAAAATGCTCTCAATATGCTTATATTGACAGGTGAAGCACCTGATATTATCTATGGCATGGACTATGATAATTACGTCAACTATCGCAAAAAGGGCTTGTTTACTGATTTATACAGCCTTATTGATGCAGATGAAACATTAAGCCGTGATGATTTCATGCCGAACGTGATGCCACTGCTTGAATCTCCCGACGGCAAATTATATGGTGTGTGCGACAACTTCTATGTGAATACACTTTTCACAAAGTCATCTCTCTGGAACAAGGAAAACTGGACACTTGATGAAATGCTTGACTTATATGATACTGTTCCCAGTTCGTACACACATATATATGATGATATGTGCAAGGCTGATATGCTCAAAATAATGCTCAACTGCATGACAGATATGGTTGATTACGAAAATGGTACTTGCAATTTCAATAATCCCGACTTTATAAAGATTCTTGAATTTTGTAACAGACACGTCACAAAAGAGCCAATCCCCGACAAAGTAACAGAATCGGAAGCATTCAGCAATTATTACGGTGAAAAATACCAGCGTTTCGGCAATGACGAAATTATTTTCAAGAGTGATAATGTATTCCAATACAATTATGTGAAATATATGAATTGTGGCGGAAATGACATTACATTTGCAGGCTATCCCTCAACGGACGGCAACGGCGGTATTATCATACCAAATAATTTAATGTGTATCAGTGAAGAATGTGAGGACAAACAAGGCGCATGGGAATTTTTGAAGTACGTTATGCAGAATACAACAGGTCTTTCAATAATAAGTGAAAATTTTGAAAGAGTAATGGACAAGGAATTGTCTAACTCATGGACAGCAAGCGGACATGAAATTCCCGCATTTGACAAGGAAACACGTGACAAAGTTGCTGATTACATCAAATCATGTCATAAATTCGGTACATCTTTCGGGGATTATTATATAATGCCGTTCAACAGCGATATTTTCAGTATAATAGAGGAAGAAACAGACATCTATTTCAATGGTGAGCAGACAGTGGAAACTTGTGTTGAACATATTCAGGACAGAGCATCTGTTTTAGTAAGCGAAAGATACTGATTTTAAGCGAAAATTAAGAAATCAAGTAGTATGTGTTAAGAAATAAGTATTATAATTATATTTATTTGAGTATATAGCGAAAGGAAAATGTAAAATGAAAAAATTATTAGTATTGTTGACAGTCTGCGGATTACTCACTTCATGCGGTTCAGCAGGACAAAAACCTGACTCCGATTCAATGCCGACAACAAGTGAAAGCTCTGTTGCAGAGGAAGTAAGCCAGCAGAATGATGCAGACGAAATCAAGCAGAAACTCTTGCAGTCAACTGACTGCTACCGCAAGGAATCTGTAACAATGCCTGATGATATTATGTATATATCATACGCATTGCAGGCAGGCAACGGAAAAATCTTTCTCCAAACCGATGATTACGACTACAAGAATAAATATTATCTCACAGACGAAAATTTCAGCGAGTTTACACCGTTTGAATATGAAACGCCTGAAGAAGTTTCTGCTTATGATGATAAATACGAGAGTATCTCTTTCAACAGTGACGGCTCTTTTAATATTATGTTTACGCTCATTGACCACAACGGAGTGATAGCTCCTGACGTATATGACGAAAATTTCGACTATGAATCATATGAAGAAAACTCAAACACTTCATACATGATATGTACATATGACAAGGACGGAAAACTTCTTACAAAGGCAGATTTTGAATATCCTGATGATGCTTTCAATGCGGATTATGGCTATCTTGAATGTGGTATGCCTGTATCTGACGGTGATTCATTTTTGCAGGGATTCGGTGACGGTTCAATCCGCAGAATTACATCAACAGGCGAATTTCAGACAGTGTATACAATTGAAAATCCTGACGAATACGCTTATACAAATGCTCCTCAACTCTGGAAAGACCGTGACGGAAAAATTATAGCTGTTATGCGTGAATTTAAGAAATCATTTGATGCAAATGGTTATGAAGGAATTGACTCAAAGGTAATTTTACGTGAATTTGACAACGGAAAAATCGGTGATACTATCTATTCATGCAACGAATATGAATTGAACGGCGCAATTTCTTTTGGTACAGGCGAATACAGAATATATATTCCCTCATATTCACAGGTTACAGGCATAAAAGATGATGGAATAGCAGAAAAAGTTATTGACTGGCAGAAATCAAGTCTTGACCCCGTAAATACAATAATACCAATTGCAGACAATAACTTTATTGGCACTACATACAACAGCAATGACAGAATAATAAAACTTGTTCCACGAGATATGAGCGAGCTTGAAAATGTACAGATTATCACAGTTTCAAACTGTATGGGTTCAATTGTAAACGATTTTAACAATTCACAGTCAAAATACCGTGTTGAGTCAATTGAGTATCCGTATGACGACAACAACGAAAAACTCAATCTTGACATAATTTCAGGTGATGCTCCTGACGTAATATGCGGAATGAACTACAGTACATACCTCAACTACTGCAAAAAGGGATTGTTTGTGGACTTGTACGAATTAATGGACGACGAATTAAACAAAGACAAGCTGATGCCAAATGTAGTTACAGCTTTTGAGAGTGGCGGAAAAATGTTCGGATTATGCGAAAAATTTGGAGTAGATACATTGGTTGTAAAAAGTAAATTCTGCAACAAGGAAAACTGGACTTTTGATGATATGCTTGACTTATACGACAATGCGCCCGATTATGTCAATCATTTATATGACGGAGAAACAAAGCTTGATATGTTCAAAAAAATGTTCTATACTATGAATGACCTGATAGACTACGAAAATGCAACTTGTGACTTCAATAACCCTGAATTTATAAAAATGCTTGAGTTCTGCAACAGATTTGTTGATACTGTAGATGCTCCGCAGAAATGGGACGACCCGGAGGCATGGAGTCAGTATAATGCTGAAAAGTACCATTGGATTGGTAATGATAACACTTTTATTGCGGAAGTTGGTTTTCTTCATGTTTCAGCGTATAACTTAGTCAAGTACACACAAAGCAACGGTGAGGATTTGACACTTGTCGGCTATCCGTCAAATAACGGCAAAGGTGGCAGAATATCCCCTGAAACGATTATGGCAGTCAATTCACAGTGTGAGGATAAGCAAGGCGCATGGGAGTTCTTGAAATATTATATCCTTAAATCAAATGAAGTTAATAAAAACAACGAAAATTTCTATATGAACTTTCTGCCAGTCGTTAAGGAATCGTTTACAGATTTGCTTGAATACGACCAGAATGACCATCATTCAGCAGGTAGTGTTGAATATCCCTCATATACAGATGAGGAAACAAAAATGATTTCGGACTACATCATGTCATGCGATTCAATCGGTACAGTGCTTGATGATGATATTGTGAGCATATGCGAGGAAGAAGCAGGACTTTATTTTGCAGGTGAACAGACAGCCGAAGCATCAGCAGAACACATTCAGAACAGAGTTTCTATTTTAGTCAGTGAAAGAAAGTAAGAAAAAATGCCGTATCTTTTGAGCGATACGGCAGTTTTTTTATTTTTTCAGGTATTTTGACAACTTTTTCTTGCGTTTTGTTTCGTACATCATCTTGTCAGCCTCTGTTACAAATCGGAATATATCTTCATCTTTCTGCGGAACTGATATAATATAACCCGTACTTGCACTAAGCATAAATTCATGAATCTGCTTTTGATTTTCAATTGCAATATTATCTTCAATGCGTTTTGTAAGTGCTTCTGCATCAGCTTTTTTATAGTCAGGAGCAAAAACTATAAATTCATCACCGCCAAAACGGCAGTATATTTCATCATCAATACATGATTTGCACAATATATCAGCAATTGAACGGATTGCAACATCTCCGACTTCATGACCGTATGTGTCATTTATAACTTTCAGTCCGTCAAGGTCAATGAACATCAGCATAATATTGCGCTGTTCCTCTGCACACGCTCTGAAAACATCAGATGTAGCCTGTACAAAACCGTTGCGGTTGTAGATGCCTGAAAAAGTGTCCTGCGTGTACAGTTTTCCGAGACGTTCAATAGCGTAGTTAAGGCAAATCAGTTTTCTTATGTTTTCAAGAGAGTTGTTGATTGTTATACACCATGACTGAAACAGAGCATTATTAATAGGTACTTTGCTGTTGCCGATAACCATATAGCCAAGACATCTCTTGCCGAAATGCAACGGCAGATAGTAATAAAACTTATCTGTTGTTTTCTGTAGTTCAATATCAGGGATAAGCTTGTTTTTTGGCATTGTATCTACATCATGGAATTTCTCATCAGCATATGCAACAGGTACAAATATATTGTCTGTATAATCAGTGTATACTACATCATTGTACCTGAAAGTTCCGTTATTGTCGATAAATTCTGAACGCCAGTTTTCGCAGAGACAAAAATAAAACTCCTCCGGATTAATACTTGCAACAAATTCTTTGATATATTCGATATACTGCTCAAACGTATTACAGCCGTGAAGCTGACATGAAAGCTGATTGAATCTCATCATATAATCACTTATAGTATCAATACGACCGCTTGTTGCTATGTTGATTTCCTTGTATTCCTTATAATCATGTATAACTCCGTCACAACAGCCACAGCTTTCCGTAAACCTTGTAGACATATTCAGGGTGACACTTCTTTCCTGCGGTATGTCATGAAAATGATTATACAGCATTTTTGACGCAAGCTGACCTGATAATTTAAGCGGACGTTCAACAGATGTCAGCTCAACTCTTAAATTATGATGATTAAATATATTATCAAATCCCGATACGGCAATTTCAGACGGAACTTTAAAGCCATGTTCATAAAGACTGTTTATAGCTGCTCCTGCCATAACATCATTTGCACAGATAATAGCTTGTGGCATATAAGGTGTATTTTTTCTGAAATATTCAATAGCTGCTTTTCCCGAAGGCGCACGGAAATCACCGTAATATATACGGTTTTTTTCAATAGTAAGTCCGTTTTCCTCAAGAACTTCCAGAAAAGCATTAAGTCTGTCTGCACTTTCAGAGTTATCAACTGCACCTGAAATATAGTTGAATTTTGTAAAGCCGTGTACTTTTATAAAATGCTCTGTAATTTCACGCATAGCTGTTTTATTGTCTATGCCCACATGAAAAAGACCTTCAACGTCATTGTCAATACATACAGCAGGAATTTTCGCAGACTTTATACGTTTAAGTATATTTTTTACAACATTCTGATAGCCTATTGTATTTGTAAGAAGTATTGCACCATCAAAATTATTGAAATCAGGCAGATTAAAAATATTCAGTTCACCTTTATCATGGCTTTTATTTTCCATGACACCGCTGAAAGATGAAAAAACATGAAAATCAAAGGAACATTCAGAAGCCGTTGATTGTATGCCTTTAAGAATACTGCTTTGATATGTCTGGTCTATGCCCGCAACAATTATTGCAATTTTATATCTGTTCAAAAAATTTTCACTCCCTTAATAAAAAAATCAATCACATCATTCTATATATATTTTACTACAAAATCACTTGCTCATCCATGTTCATTAACAGTCTGTACAA
>CAMWKY010000118.1 GCA_947174965.1 uncultured Ruminococcus sp.
ATATCCCCATCGGCCGCACCGTCAGCTGTGTATTAGCGACATGTATGAAATCGGAGGGATTCAAAATGAAGTTGAATTTTTTTAACAGAACAGGTGCTGCAATAATGGCAGCAGCTATGATGTTGAATGCTACTGCAATAAGTATGGGTACTACTGTTGCAGCAGGCAAAGCAACAAGATATGAATTTGAGGACGGAGTTTCTACAGGTACAGGCAGTGTAAAGACTGATTCAAAGGCTTCGGGCGGAAAATATTTCTATCTTGAAAGCAATAGCGATACTGTTACAATTACAGTTAATGTTGCTTCAACAGGTATGTACAACCTTAAAATCGGTTATAATGCTGAATTTGGTGAAAAGATACAGAACCTTTATGTAAACGGTATAGACCAAGGACAGATTTCTTTTACTTCTGAAGACTGGGCAGAAGTTGACTGCGGAGCTGTCAAGCTTGAAAAAGGCGATAATGAAGTAATGATAAAGAGTAGCTGGGGCTGGACTAATTTTGATTACCTTGATGTTGAGGAGGCTACACTTTCAGAAATCAAGGCAACTCAAACAACTTGTTGTGATACAGGTGCAACTGCTGAAACAAGGTCATTAATGGCATATCTTGCAAGTGTTTACGGAAAAAATATCATTTCAGGTCAGCAGGAAATCTATAATTATGGACCTCATGATTTTGAGTATGAATTTGAATATCTCAAAGAAACTACAGGTCATTATCCTGCAATCAGGGGCTTTGACTATGGAAACAGATGCTGTGTACTTTTCGGACAAAATGATGATGGTTCAACAGACCGTGTAATTGACTGGGTAAAGAATAAAAATGGTATTGCAACAGCATCATTCCACCTTAATGTACCAAATGATTTTGAAAACTATAAGCTTGGCTCAACACTTGCTTTTGAGCAGACAACATACAGTGAAAAAACAGATTTTTCACCGTCAAAAGCTGCTACAGAGGGTACAAAGGAAAATGAATATTATGTACAGGCACTTGAAGTTCTTGCAAAAGATTTCAAGAAACTTGAAGCAGAGGGTATTCCGATAATCTGGCGACCACTTCATGAAGCAGAAGGCGGTGGCGGTGAAACAAAATCATGGTTCTGGTGGGGCAGAGAAGGCTCTGAAGCTTACAAGAAACTCTGGATTTACACATATGAAACACTTACACAGAAATTTGATTGTCACAATCTCATCTGGGAATGGAATAGCTATAACTATGAGTATTCACAGGACTGGTATCCGGGAGATGAATATGTAGATATTATCGGCTATGATAAATACAGCTGTACAGACTGGTCAACAGGAAGTGCTGTACTCAATCATAATGATAGTCCGGTAAGTTCTACATTCTATGGTATCATGAATAAATATAACAGTGCAAAAATGGTTTCAATGGCAGAGAACGACTGTTTCTCAACAGTGAGCAACCTTATTGATGAAAAAGCAGGCTGGCTCTATTTCTGTACATGGTATGACGGCGGACGTGATGATATAAACTTCCTCACAAATCCAATGTTCAATACAAAGGAAGACACAATTGAGATGTATCAGAGTGAATACTGCATTACACTTGATGAACTTCCCGAAGATTTGTATAAAAAGGAAACTCCTGCACCTCAGACCACAACAAAAACAACTGCTGACCCGTCAAAGACTACTACAACTACAGTAATCACTACAGAAGCAGACCCAACAAAGAATTATGGCAAAGTTGTTTATGACAAGACAAACAAGAGCTATCAGATAACTCTGCCAGAAGCTGCAAAGGAATTTTATGTTGATGTTGAACTTCCAAAGGGAATTGAGTATGCAAACGGCGGAATGGGTGTAAGCATTGAACTTGACGGCGAATACTACTGGGCAAATATTCAGTGGGAAGCAAAGGCAAGCGGTGCTGTAAAGGTAAATGTTGTTGACAACTTCTTCAACTGCTCACTTGGTACAGAAGTTATTGAAGATGAGTCACTTATTGAGAAAATCAAGGCAGAACTTGGAAAATCAAAGACATATGAAGGTCAGATATGGTATGCACAGGAGGGCGGAAAGTCCGCATCAACTGACGGTGTAAAGATTACTGGTGCATATATCAAAAAAGAATCATCAGGCAGTACCACAACTACAACAACAGGCGGAAGCACTGTTGCAGTTAAACTTCTCGGTGATGCAAACTGCGATGGTGAATTGAATATTGCTGATGCTACAGCTATTATTCAGCATCTCGGCAATCAGGATAAATATGGACTTTCAGAGCAGGGTCTTGCAAATGCAGACTGCTGTAACGTTGGAGACGGTGTAACCGGTCTTGATGCACTTGCAATTCAGAGACTCGAAGCAAAAATGATTGATAAGCTTCCTGATACAGCTGAATAAAACGTGCAGTTAAAGACAAATCAAAAAAATTTATCTTTTTTGCTTAAAATGTAAACTGGGATTTTTTGCTTTTTGTTTACAATGTAGAAAATATGTGAATTTTTTTATATATCGTTGACAAAATAAAAGAGATGTATTATAATCATCATAGACATTAAAATTTGGAGGCTTTTTATTATGAAAAATTTAGGAAAATTAATCGCTTTTGGTGCAACTGCTGTTATGTGTTCTGCTGTAGTTTTCAGCCCTGTTGTAAATTCAGCAAATGTAGAACTTTCAAGCTATGCTGTAGAGGCTTCAGTTGCTGATTTATCAGCTTCTGATATATGTGCTGCTATAAATTCATACCTTTCACAGAATGATGACTGGAAGAACTATACAGTATCTGAAAGCAGCTTTGCTGATAACACTGTTGCTTTGGTTTCAAAAGAAACTAATGAAGAATCCGATTTCTCATGCACTGTTGATGCTGAAACAGGAAATGCAAAGATATTGGCTAAAGATTTAGATGCTGCACAGGCAGAGTTCAGTGTATGGGATTATACTAACGCTGAGCCAGCAGTAACTACAACAGAAACAACTACAACAGAAACAACAACTGAAACATCTACAACAGAGACAACAACAGAAACAACAGAAACATCAACTACAGAGACATCAACAAGCACAACAACTTCAACAAGCACTACAACAACTACAACTTCAACTACAACAACCACAACTACAAAGGCTGGCACTACTACTACAACTACAACAAAAGCTGGCAACTCACCAAAAACAGGTGTTGCAGGTGTAGGAGCAGCAGTTGTATTAATGGGCGCAGCAGTTGCAACAGCATTTGCTTTACGCAAAAAAGAGGACTAATTTAAAATAAGCAAAAATAAAGCAGTCTCTTTTAAAGGGACTGCTTTTTGTTAAATGGAGATGATTATTAATGCTTGAAATGGTAAAAGGCTGTTATGTTCCTTGTGCTGATAAGCTTAAAGAGGAGTATATGATTGATAAATGCTATATAACAGCAAATGTAAACGCAAGTAAAATAGAAGAAATTATTCAGCATTTTATAATAATACAGAAAGAACTTATATTTTTCATACTTGAACTGCCTGCAAATGCAGTTGCTGAAGAAAAAATCCAGACAGACAAACCTGTTTCATTACACAGAGATGTATATTATATTGACGGACTTACAAATGAACAGGCACTCATTTTGTTCATGAAATACAAGGAACTGCTTATAAATGATGGTCTTTGTCGGTTCGGATTCGGAGTACAGGACAATTCAGCAGAAATAATGCTGAATGAGTATAATATTATGACATTCTGGACAAATAATATGCAGAAGTATAGTATGTTTTTTGATACTCATGGCATACACATCACAGATAACTATATTTCTGCGTGGGACACATTCAGCAGTGATAATCCCGGACAATGCAAATCTGTCACAGTGAACGATATAAGCGTATACGATTTGCCAGAAAAGCTGAAAGAATATGGAATGTATTTTGCTGAAACAAGATAATAATAGCTATATATTCAGTAAACGCCTTTGCTCGTGTGTTTCAAGGTCTGCAAGCCTTGTCGGTATCGGGATATGACTTTCTTTTCCTGTTAAAGCAAGAGTGATTTTTGTTGCAGTATCAAGTGAAATATAATTCCCGACTGATAAAAATACAGGCTTTACATTATCATGAGTACGCAGAACTCTGCCATATACTTCATTTTCAATCACAATATCAGTAAAACTTCCTGCAACAGAATCAGGCTCAATGTAATCAGCATTATTTACACGAAAATAAGTTTTTGCAACTCCGATAGTAGCAGTATTCAGATAAAAAGAAGCGTGAGTTGCGATACCCATATGTCGTGGGTGCAGATAGCCGTTGCCGTCGAACATATAAATATCGGGTCTGCACTCAAGTTTTTCTACAGCTTTCATAATAAGCGGAAGTTCACGAAATGCAAGAAATGACGGTATATAAGGTACTTCAATTTTTCCGCTGTAATGCTGTTTTTCAATTATTTCATGAGTTGCATAGTCCGTCACCACAATACAGCATACAGCATATTCTTCATTATTACGATTCCAGTAAGCAAGGTCAACACCTGCAACCGTTTTAATCTCCGACAATTGAAAACTGTCGGAGATTTTTATTTTATCCCTGAAAGAGTTCTGAATTTCAAGAAATTTTTCTGTATCACTCATGAAAATCACCTTTTTTTATTTTTATGATAGATTATAGTCAAACCTTTTATCAGTAAATCCTTGTCAATGGTAATATTTTTTCTGCAAAGCGGTACAACAACAGACGAAAGTCCACCTGTTGCGACAGTAGTACATGATTCGCCTAATTCTTCTTCAATACGTTCAATTATGCCGTCCAAAGCGCACGCATTTGAATACAGTACACCGCTTTTCATGCAGTCGATAGTATTTGTACCGATTATATTTGGTGGAAGTTCAAAGTCGATTTTCGGAAGTTGTGCGGTACGCTGAATAAGTGCATCAGTTGCAACGCCCATACCAGTCATTATAAGTCCGCCGATATAGTTCTTGTTTTTGTCAACAACAGAAACAGTAGTAGCTGTACCCATATCAATAATAATAAGCGGTACAGGATATGTATTTATCGCAGCTACAGCATCAACAGCCTGGTCACTTCCCAGCTGTTTCGGATTATCAATAATTATATTCAACCCTGTTTTAACTCCTGCACCGACAACAAGAGTTTCCACTCTGAAAAGCTTTCTGACAGCCTCTTTTACAGTATTTGTCACGGACGGCACAACTGACGACATAACAGCATCATCAATATCATCACAGCAGAAATTATTCATTTCAAGAATATTTTTGATAAGCGACGCATATTCAGTTGCAGTTGCATTGTGGTTTGTTGAGATTCTCTCAAATACAACTATGTTGTCATTTTCGTCAACACAGCCGAAAACTATATTTGTATTTCCAATATCAACAGCTAAAAGCATAATAAAACCTCCTGATTAAATAAATCTGTTTGCATCTTCCCAGCGTATAAAATGTTTGTACTTTATCACGATAATATTTTTTGGTGGATAACCATAAGTTTCAAGTACATATTTGCCGTCGGGGAGATAGAATACTATAAATTTTCTTCTTCCACCTCTTGTCATTTCACCTTCAAATGAGTGGTCAACCTCAATTCTTGTATATATAGCTGAATTGTCCATATTCGCCCATATATGCTCCCATACGGCATATACTGCAAGGCAAATCAAAGTTACAGGCAGAAGAATTGCAAGTGATACAAGCATAGCCTGCACACCGTCCGACAGCATTACAAAGAAAGCTATTATAAGTTCAATTCCGATTACAACTGCCGTAGAAATAAGAGAATCTTTTTTATCAATGCGGAATTTCTTTTTCAATCTGTCGGGGAACTTTTTCCATTCAGGCGGACTTGCTTCAGCAATTTTCTCTTTTTCATCGGGATTAAGGCGGTGTATTACAGCATAATCAACAGCAAGTGTGAGTAAAATAAGTGCAATACTTCCAATCAAAAGATATATGTAACCTGATTCATTTGTTATAGCATAAAGTCCAATTACTAATGTTATTACAAAAAATGCTCCGAAAAGCGAAAACATAACGGGTATGCTTTTCCCGTAAAAAAGATGTCTGTATTTAAGTCGTTTCATAATAAATCCCCCACTATATCATATACATTATTAAAAAAATATGTCTGCATCTTCCCAGCGTATAAAACGTTTGTACTTTATAACAATAATATTTTTCGGTGTATAACCATAAGTTTCAAGTACATATTTGCCGTCGGGAAGATAGAATACTATAAATTTTCTTCTTCCGCCTCTTGCCATTTCACCCTCAAATGAGTGGTCAACCTCAATTCTTGTATATATTGCAGAATCGTTCATATTTGCCCATATATGCTCCCATACGGCGTATGTTGCAAGGCAAATCAGAGTTGCAGGCAGAAGAATTTCAAGTGATACAAGCATAGCTGTCACGCCTCCTGCAATCATTACAATAAGAGCCGCTATAAGTTCAAGTCCGATTAAGTTTGCCATATAAATAAGAGCTTCTTTTTTATCAATGCGGAATTTCTTTTTAAATCTGTCGGGAAATTTTTTCCATTTCAGCGGACTTGCTTCAGCAATTTTCTTTTTTTCGTCAGGTTTAAGACGGTGTATTACAGCATAATCAACAGCAAGTGTCAGTAAAATAAGTGCAACACTTCCAATCATATGATATATGTAACCCCTTTTGTTTTTTATAGTATCAAGTATCGGTGTCATTACAAAAAACACACCGAATATTGAAAGCACTATGGGTATGATTTTCCCATAAAAAAGATGTCTGTATTTAAGTCGTTTCATAATAAATCCCCCACTATATCATA
>CAMWKY010000119.1 GCA_947174965.1 uncultured Ruminococcus sp.
TAATAAAACTTGATATATAAAAATTGATTGGGTGAATATCTTGCTTGATTTGGATTTGAATTTGAATGAATTTTGCGGAAAAACTGATGATGAACTTGCTTTGATTGCCAAAAACAATAAAAAAGCAGTAAATGTTCTTGTTTTCCGTTATTCAAAACTTATTTTCTTTAAAGCAGAGACTTTTGCATTTTCTGATATTGAAAGCGATGATTTGAAACAAGAGGGTCTTATGGGTTTGCTCAAAGCAATAAATTCATTTGATGTCAACAGAGGTGTGAAATTTTCTACTTTTGCAGAAGTATGTATTGTCAATCAGATGAAAACTTTTATTTTTAAGTCAAGAAAAAATCCGATTCCTTCGGAAAGTCTTGAGGATTTTTCATCAGATTTTTTTTCGGATAAGGAAACTCCTGAAAGCACATACATTAACAAGGAATTTTTTTCGCAGTTATGGTATGCTGTGGATAATATTCTTTCTGAAACAGAGCGAAAAGCTTTTCTTTTATATATAAATGGTATGAGTTACAGGGAAACTGCTGAAAAACTTGATATTTCCGAAAAATCAGTTGACAATGCTATGCAAAGGGCAAGAAAAAAAATCCGTATGTACATTAAGGAATATTAAAATAAGACCAGATAGCTTAATAAAGAGCGTTGTGTTTCGCAAGAGATGCAAAGATGTCGGTGCAACCCCGAACGATGGTACAAATAAAAAAGCGAGGTATTTTAAAATGTATGAGGACAAGAAGTTAGTTTG
Source organism: uncultured Ruminococcus sp. (assembly GCA_947174965.1). Taxonomy (GTDB): domain Bacteria; phylum Bacillota; class Clostridia; order Oscillospirales; family Ruminococcaceae; genus Ruminococcus. The sequence goes on from CAMWKY010000119.1 coordinate 758, forward strand.
TAAAGATTGTGGCAAAGAATTTGTCTTTACAGCAGGAGAACAGGAGTTTTTTGCTGAAAAAAATCTTGTTCATGAGCCACAAAGATGTAAGCCTTGTCGCATTGCAAGAAAAAACGCATCTAAAGCGGAACGTGTAATGTATACAGGTATCTGTGCAACTTGCGGAAAAGAAGCAAAAGTTCCATTTGAGCCTAAAAACGGCAAACCAGTTTATTGTGATGACTGCTATTCACGTCTTAATAAAGACTGATTGATTCGACGATTATTCAAAACGCTGTTTCTCTGCTGAATTGTTTGTGAAACAGCAAAACGGCAGACTTTTGCAGGGCATGACCTGTATTCTGCACCAATTAACCGAAAGGAAGTAAATTTTACAATGGAAATCACTAAAAATACTATTATCGGAGATATTCTCGACGCTGATTTTGAAGTTGCACCTTATTTTCTTGAAATGGGTATGCACTGTCTCGGCTGTCCTGCATCAAGAGGAGAATCAATTGAGGAAGCTTGTGCAGTTCACGGAACAGACCCTGATGAACTTGTTGCAAAGCTGAATGAGCATTTCGCAAAGAAAGCATAATTACAAAAACGGCGTGTCGTAAGTCGGCACGCTCAATTTTTTACTCGGAGATGAGATATATGAATAACAAGAGACTTGAAATGTGCGCTGAATTTGTCAGCGGAAAGGGTATTGTCTGTGATGTCGGTACAGACCACGCATATTTGGCAATTGAGTTAATCAAATCAGGAAAATGCAGTAAAGTTATTGCATCTGATATAAATGAAAAACCGCTTGAATCAGCAAAGAAAAATGTTGCAGATGCAGGATTATCGGATAAAATAGACCTTGTATTGTCGGACGGTCTGGAAAATATAAACCTCGACGGTGTGAGTGATATTGTTATAGCAGGTATGGGCGGAGAGACTATTGTTCATGTACTTGAATCAGCTGACTTTGTTGATATACGTCTGATTTTACAGCCTATGACAAAGCCTGAAATTTTGAGAAAATGGCTTTGTGAAAACGGATTTTACAAGTTATCAGAAAAAGCAGTTGAGGACGGCGGAAAAATTTATACAGTTATATGTGCGGATTACGAATCAATAGAACATGAATCAAATATGTCTGAACTTACAGAAATTGAATCTATCAGCGGTTTCTTTGCATATGATGATGAAACAGGTAAAAAATATTGTCAGCAGAAAGCAGAAAGTCTTGCAAAAGCAAGTGAATCACTTAGAAAATCGGGCAGAATCAATGAAGCTGTACATTATTCCGCATTGAGCCGTAAACTTGTTGAGGGTATAGAATCAAAGAGTAGTATAAGGGAAATATATAACTTTCTTGACGAAAAATATCCATTTTCGTTGCAGGAGCAATGGGATAATTCGGGACTTCTTGTAAACAGTTTTTCAACGTGTTCAGGAATACTTCTTGCACTTGACATTACAAATGAAGTTATAACCGAAGCAATCCATAAGGAAACGGATTTGATAATCTCACATCACCCTGTAATTTTTCACCCGCTGAAAAAAATAGACTTCATGAATCCTGTTTACAGACTTATACAACATAATATAAGCGCAATATGTATGCACACGAATCTTGATATTGCAGAGGGTGGTACAAATACGACTATAGTTAAAAAAATAACAGAAAAATTTGCAGTTACATCAACTGCACCTCTGGAGGACAGTGGACTTGGCTGTATAATTGAGTTTGCAAGTCCTCATGATATTGACGAACTTGCACATATTTTCAAGGAAATTTTCAGTATCGACCGTATAAGAGTAAGCCGTTATGGTAAGAGAATTATATCAAGGCTTGCAATATGTTCGGGTTCAGGCGGTTCACTTCTCAATCTTGCTGATAAAAAAGATTGTGATGCACTGCTGACTGGTGATGTCAAGCATGATGTGTGGATTGACGCAAATAACAGCTATATGACAGTTTTCGATTGCGGTCACTTCCATACTGAAAATATTGTTTTGTGGGAACTCCGCAGAGTGCTTGAGGAAAAATTTCCGTTGCTTGATATTGAAATTGCTGAAAGTTCTGCTGACCCGTGTATATATTTGTGAGGTGCGGAATGAGTATATTTATTTGTCCCGTATGCAGTGAAAAACTCACTATATCGGGAAAAAGTTATGTATGCATGAAAAATCACGTTTTTGATATTGCAAAAAGCGGATATGTAAATCTTCTCAATGCAAAACACGGAAAAATACATGGTGACAACAAGTTTATGATTCAGGCAAGACATAATTTTCTTGAAAAGGGGTACTATCTGCCGTTGTGCCGGAGAGTGTGTGAGGTTACGAAAAAATATGCACAAAAGAATTGTGTATTATTTGATGCAGGTTGCGGAGAAGGCTATTATACGTCATCTGTAAAAGCATTTCTGGAGCAGTCGGGAATTGCGGTTGAGATGTACGGAATCGATATTTCAAAAGATGCTGTGGAAATGGCATCTAAAAGAAAATCAGGAGTGAATTTTGCTGTTGCAAGTGTTTTCAATATTCCTGTGCAGTCGGAAAGTTCTGATATTCTGCTGACAATGTTTGCTCCATATTGCAGAGATGAATATTTAAGGGTACTGAAAAACAGCGGTTATATGGTTATGGTTATTCCATCGGAAAATCACTTGTGGGAACTCAAAAAAGCTGTTTACGATAAGCCGTATAAGAACAGTGTCAAGCCCTATGAGCTGGACGGATTCAGGCATATTTCAACTGAAAAAGTGCATTTTGATATGAAGATTGACAATTCAGCTGATGTGCAGAGTCTTTTCTCAATGACACCTTATTACTACAAAACAGGAAAATCCGAACAGGAAAGACTTAATGCACTTGAAAATCTTGAAACGCAGGCAGATTTTGAAATTTTAGTTTATCAGAAAATTCAGTAAAGGAGTGATTTTATGGCTCTGGACGGAGCATTTCTCTATGCAGTAAAAAATGAATTACAGTCGCTTGTTGGTGGTAGGGTTGAAAAAATATATCAGCCGTCACGTGAGGAAATTATTATATCAATACGCAAGAAAAAACTCTATATATCAGCAAATGCAGGCAGTGCAAGAGTGCATATAACTCAAAAACAGCCTGATAATCCGCAGACACCGCCTATGTTCTGTATGCTTTTGAGAAAAAAAATAGGCAGTGGAAAACTTACGTCAATCAGGCAGGACGGACTTGAAAGAATACTGTTTTTTGATTTTGAGTGCATTAATGAATTGGGTGACATTGTAACAATAACACTTGCCTGCGAGATTATGGGACGCTGTTCAAATCTTATTATAATAAATGACGAGGGAAAAATAATAGACAGTATCAAGCGTGTTGACGAAGAAATGTCACGAGAAAGAATGGTACTGCCAGGAATGAAGTACACGCTACCACCACGAAATGACCGTCTGAATTTTCTTACGGCTGAATCATCTGAAATTATCGCAAAGTTAAGGGAAGTAAATCCGTCTGAACTCTCAAAGGCTCTTATACGTGTTTTTGAGGGCATTTCTCCGATACTTGCGAGAGAATGGGCATTCTTTGCAGGTCACGGAGTGCATCTGGAAAGTGACACCATTTACGGCGACCAGCTTGACAGACTTCTCTTTATAATAAAGCAGACACGTGAAAAGCTGTTGAATGGTGAGTGCTGTTTTTCATCGGCAAGTACAAAAGACGGTATACTGAAAGACTTTTCATTTATCCGCCTGAATCAGTTCGGTACACTGATGTATACAAAAGAACTGCCGACAGCATCTCAACTTCTTGACTATTTCTATTACGAACGTGACAGGGCAGTCCGCACAAAACAGCGTGCAAATGACCTTTTTAAGCTTATTATCAATTTCACGGAGCGTACACAAAGACGTATTTCAGCACAAAAACAGGAGCTTGCAGAATGTGCTGAAAAAGAGTATTTCAAGTTGTGCGGTGACTTGATTTCAGCTAATATATATCGCATCAAAAAAGGTGATTTGTCAATAATTGCAGAGAATTTCTATGATGAAAACAATCCTGAAATAACAATTGAACTTGATGTAAGAAAAACACCATCACAAAATGCGCAGTATTATTATAATGAGTACAAAAAACGTGTTACGGCAGAGGAAAAACTTGCTGTACAGATTGCAAAAGGCGAAGAAGAACTGCAATATCTTGATAGCGTTTTTGATGCTCTCATTCGTTCAGATTCTGAAAATGATATAATTCAGTTAAGACTTGAACTGCGTGAGCAAGGGTATATAAAAACTTCAGGAGGAAAGACTAAACCGCCGAAAGCTTTACCGCCTATGGAATATAAATCAAGTGACGGATATACTATTCTTGTCGGACGAAACAATATACAGAATGACCAGTTGTCATTGAAATTTGCCGAAAAATCGGATATATGGCTTCACACTCAAACTATAACAGGCTCACACGTGATAATAGTAACAGAAGGTGAAAATCCTCCCGACAGAACAATTGAAGAAGCTGCAATTATAGCTGCATACAACAGCAAGGGCAGAGATTCCGACCTTGTACCTGTTGATTATTGTCTTGCAAAGTACGTGAAAAAGCCGTCAGGAGCAAAACCTGGTAAAGTGATTTTCACAAATTACAAAACAGCATTTGTAAAGCCTGATGAAGAAGTTGAAAGTAAATTGAGGGTGTGATTATGAATACTATTCTTGATGATGATTTTTTTCATCGTGATGCATTGGAAGTAGCTCCCGAACTTATCGGGAAAATACTTGTCCGCACACTTGCTGACGGAACAGTTTTGCGTGAACGAATAACAGAAGTTGAGGTATACAGAGGTGAGGAGGATAAAGCCTGCCACGCATCAAAGGGCAGGACAAAACGTACAGAACTTCTTTACGGTGAAAGCGGTGTTATTTATGTTTACCTCTGCTATGGTATTCACTGGCTCATGAATGTGATTACAGGAGAAAAAGAACAGCCACAAGGAATATTGATAAGATGCGGAGAAAATCATAGCGGTCCTGCAAAGCTGACAAAATTTTTGCGGATTGACGGAAGTTTCAACGGTGAAAAAATTGTCGGCAATGATAGAATACACATTGAAGATGATGGCTGTCGTCCGAAGATAAAGACTGATTCACGTGTCGGAATTGATTATGCAGGAGAGTATTGGAAAAATATAAAATGGCGGTATATAGCCGAAAATACAGAAAAGAGCTGATATTCATGATAAGAGAAGTGAACAGGAATGATTTTGAGGGATTAATGAAATTGTATATGCAGTTACATGATAATCCGATGCCTGAAAAAACGACTGAAATAATGGATTTATGGAACAGAATTGTTGATGACAAAAATCACCACATTATTGTAGCAGAAGAAAACGGAATGATAGTTTCGTCATGCGTATGTGTGATTATTCCTAATCTTACACACAATCAGCAGTCATACGCATTTATAGAAAATGTCGTTACTGATAAAGATTACAGAAAAAGAGGTCTTGCAACACAATGTCTGAATTATGCAAAAGATATTGCATTGAAAGAAAACTGCTATAAACTGATGCTGTTGACAGGTTCAAAAGAGGAAAGTACACTGAATTTCTACAGACAAGCAGGATATAACAGCGAAGATAAGACCGCATTTATTCAATGGATATGATTTGAGGTGCAAAAATGATATTATACAGACCTATCGGTGAAAAAGAACTTGTACTTATTGCAGAAAGCGGTTACAGTGAATTTCCGCCAAGACTTCCTGAACAGACGATTTTTTATCCCGTACTGAACAGGAAATATGCAGAAGAAATTGCTGTAAAATGGAATACAAGGGATAAAAATTCAGGATATAAGGGATATATCACTGAATTTGAAGTTGATGATGATTATATCAGCAGATATGAAGTGCAGACTGTCGGAGCATCATATCATCAGGAATTTTGGATACCTGCCGAAGAACTTGTGGAGTTCAATAGCTATATCATAGGAGAAATCAGAG
>CAMWKY010000120.1 GCA_947174965.1 uncultured Ruminococcus sp.
ATAGTTCTTGAAATACTAAAATTTTAAAGGAGGATATAGCAATGAAAATAAATCTTAAACGTGTAATTTCAACAGCCGCTGCATTTGTAGTTGGTACAACTTCAACGGTATTGCCACAAGCAGTTGAAAATCTTTCAGTCAATGCAAATGCCGTATCAGGTGTAACGCTTGAATATCTTGACAGAGGAATTTCAGCAATCAACACAGGAAACGGAATGCTTGTAAGCTGGAGATACCTTGCAAATGATGATGATAATGCTGTATATGAGCTTTATCGTGACGGCTCACTTATCTATACAAGTAAAGCAGGACAGTCAACCTGCTATCTTGATGCACAAGGCAGTGCATTTTCAAAATACCGTGTAGATACTCTTTCAGGCGGAAAAGTTGTCAGTTCAGAGGAATGTAAACTCATTTCCAATAATACATATTTTGATATTCCGCTGATACCTCCGACAAGTCCAGACTGTACATACAGCCCGAACGATATGTCTGTCGGTGATATTGACGGCGACGGACAGTATGAATTATTCTTGAAATGGGACCCGTCCAACTCTCAGGATAACTCCAAAGGCGGTTATACAGGCAATGTATACATTGACTGCATAAGACTTGACGGCACAAGAGTATGGCGAATTGATTTAGGTAAAAATATCCGTGCAGGTGCGCACTATACGCAGTTTTACGTTGCCGACTTCGACCTTGACGGTAAAGCTGAAATGACCTGCAAAACTGCTGACGGTACAGTTGACGGCACAGGAAAAGTAATCGGCGACGCTTCAAAGGACTATCGCAATTCAAACGGATATATTCTTAGTGGTCCTGAATATTACACACTTTTTGACGGTGCAACAGGTGCGGCACTTGATACTGTTGACTATGTACCGCAGAGAGGTGAAGTATCAAAAAAAACATGGGGAGACGATTATGGCAACCGTGTTGACAGATTCTGGGGTACTGTTGCATACGTTGACGGCGTTCACCCTTGTGTTGTAACAGGACGTGGATATTATACAAGAATGACTGCAACCTGCTATGGAGTTGAAAATAAAAAACTCGTTCAGAAATGGGCATTTGATACAGGCTTCAATTCCTCTGCTGCGGGTTACGGTGACGGAAATCACAACAGTATGCCTGCTGATGTTGACGGCGACGGCAGGCAGGAAATTATAACGGGTGCTACTTGTATTGACGATAACGGAAAAGTATTATGGTGTACAAATCAGGGACACGGTGATGCAATGCACCTTGCCGACCTCGACCCGACAAAAGACGGTCTTGAACTCTGGATTTGTCACGAAGAAGCAGGCTCGGGCTATGGTGTAAGTCTGATTGAGGCAAAGAACGGCAACATTATATATCATATCAATGCTGACAAAGATACAGGAAGATGCGCTGCCGACAACATTTATGCAGGAAATCCGGGTGCGGAACTCTGGGGCGCAAGACCTGCCGGAGTTGTACTTGATACAGCCGGAAATACTATAAACGGACTCTCCGTTCCTGCTATGAACTTCTTCAGCTACTGGGACGGCGACCTTGAGCGTGAACTTCTTGACGGCGGTGACAACAAGCCTGCAACTATCACTAAAATGATGGACAACGGAAAAATCACAACACTTCTCACGACAGACGGCTTTGTAACAAATAACTCCACAAAAGCAAATCCTTGTCTTTCTGCTGATATTTTCGGCGACTGGCGTGAGGAACTTATTGTCCGTGCATTTGACAATAAGTCTGTAAGAATTTATTGTACTCCTTATGATACGGACTATAGAATAACAACACTTATGCACGATGCGCAGTATCGTATGCAGGTATCGTCGCAGAATACAGCATACAATCAGCCACCGCACACAAGCTTTTTCTTAGGTACAGGATATGACCTCCCGAAACGTCCGACAGATACAGTTCTTGACAAATCAGGAACAGCACCGCCCTCAAATCCTCAAACAACACCAGCTGTTGCAGAAACTTTTGTAAGCGGTTCAACATATAAAATCAAAAATGTAAATTCCGGTCTTTATATGCAGGTTGACAGCGCAAAGGCAGAAAACGGGGCAAATGTTCAGCAATGGGGAACTACAGACGATACAATCCACGATATATGGAAACTTGTTGATGCAGGTGACGGATATTATTATATTGTTTCAGCTGTAGGCGACGGCGGTACATATGTACTTGATGTTGAAGCAAAGAAAACTGATAATAATACAAATATAGAAATTTATTCATATACAGGCGGAGACAATCAGAAGTTCATGTTTACAAAGAACTCTGACGGCTCATATAAAATCAGAACAAAGCACACAAACGCTAAATCAGCTGTTGAAATAGCAGGCGCATCAACTTCAAGCGGTGCAAATGTTCAGCAGTATGAAATAAATGGTGAAAATTGTCAGGACTGGATTCTTGAAAAAGTTTCAGATTCAGGCTGTAAAATGGATACAAGTGTTATCTATGAGTTTGAAAACGTAAACAGCAGTATGGTTATGGAGATTAAGGACGGCAAAACAGAATCCGGCGCAAATGTTCAGCAGTGGGAGAAAAACGGTCTTACTTGTCAGCAGTGGCAGTTGAAAGAATCTGCATCAGGTGAAAATTATTACTATATCTGTTCAGTTGCAGACCCGACATATGTTCTTAAAGTATCTGAATCAGGCAACGGCGGAAATATAGCTGTTGAGACATATTCAGAAAATGACAGTGCTATGCTGTTTAAGTTTACAAAGAATCTTGACGGAACATACTGCATATTGACAAAAGAATCAGATGATACTTGTTATGTTGAAGTAGGGGCAGCAAGCAAGACAAAAGGTGCAAATATTCAGCAATGGGAAAATACAGACAATAACTGTCAGAAATGGAGTGCTGAAACACTCACTACTTCAGCTACAACAACTACTACCACAACCACAGAAACAACAACTACCACAGAAGCAACAACAGCAACCACAGAATCAACAATAACTACAACTACTGCAACAACCTCTGTTGTTTCAGATGTTCTTATAGGTGATGCGAACTGCGACGGAGCAGTCAATATTGCTGATGCTACAGCTATAGTTCAGCATTTAGGCAATCAGGATAAATACGGTCTTTCCGAAAAAGGCTTAATAAATGCAGACTGCTGTAACGTGGGCGACGGCGTAACAGGTCTTGACGCACTTGCAATTCAGAAACTTGAAGCAGGAATGATAGACTCACTTCCTGACACTAACTGATAACTTCTTAAAAATATAAATATCTACTTTCAAAAAAGCTCTCCTGATAAAAAGGAGAGTTTTTTTGTATTTATTCAAGATTCTGACATAGCGTGACAACAAGAACATCATCAACAGATGGATTCTTTACAAAGAAATCAGTAGTTTCAACTTTACGGTATATTCCGTCGTCACCTATCTGACGGGTAACAGTTTTCACGTATTTTTCACCTCTGTTATAGGCAGCAATAAGGTTATCAATAGAAAAAGTTGTTTTGAAAAGTTCCTGGTCATCGGGGTGCATTGTTGCCGTACCATGAATGATAAGTTCATCAAAAACACCTGTTGACGGGCATGAGGTCGCAGAAAAATTTTCATATGCCATCATGTAGTAACTGTTGCGAGTGAGATTTGCCATAATAACAAGCGGGAATTTTTCAAAAATCGCTTCCATAAGTAGAGTTGTGGCACTGGCAGGGGCTTGCGTTACAAGAATATCCTCATTGTAATCGTCAATTACTCTTTTGGAACAAGCTTCACCGAACTGGTCTTCAGGCATTGGCTTTGCAAAAAGAAATCCCTGAATAAGACGGCAGTCGCAAGTACGGAGAAATCCAAGCTGTTCACGTGTTTCAACGCCCTCTGCAATCGTAGTGAGTTTAAGTCGGTGTGCAAATGCAAAAATACTTTCAAGAACAATACGTTCCTTTTCGTTTTCGCAGTTTCCGCTAAGAAGTGAGCGGTCAATCTTGAGGACATTTGCGGAAATATCCTTTACAAGACCTAAAGAAGAAAAACCGCTTCCGAAATCATCTATTGCAACATTAAAGCCATAGCTTCTTATATCCGAAACAAGCTCCACAATAACACTGGAATCGTGCATCATAGCAGATTCAGTCAGTTCCACTTCAATAAGTTCTCTTGGTACTTCATAGCTGTCAACGATTTCACAAAGTTTCTGTCTGAATCCTTCTTCAGTTATATGCTTTCGTGAGAAATTTACAGCTATTTGGACACAACGATGATTTTCTGTTCTGCGTTTTTTCAAAAAACGGCAGACCTCATAAAGTATACACCAGTCAATTTCAAGAATAAGATTAGTTTTTTCGGCACATGGAATAAACTCTGCCGGAGAAACTACACTTCCGTCCGGTTTTATCCATCTTGCAAGAGCTTCTGCGCTGACCAGTCTGCCAGTAATAGAATCATACTGCGGTTGATAATATGCTTTAAATTCATGATTTTCAAGAGCTGTTTCAATCCTGCTCATTAAAGCAATATCTTGCTCTGTAAGATTAGGTATCATAAAAATCCTCCACCTTTATACATAATAATTTACTATAATCATATCACATTTTTCATAAAATTTCAAGAGAAAATCACAATTTTTTTATCGTATTACTTGATTTGCCTGAAAAAATATGTTATTATATAGATATTATGTTGAAAGGAAGATACTATGCTTGTAAGTTTAAATAATATAAATAAGTTTTTTAATGGCAACCAGATATTGAAAAATATTTCACTGACTATTGACGAAAACGACAAAATAGGACTTGTCGGCAATAATGGCTGTGGAAAATCGACACTTATCAAAATTCTGACAGGAAATATTGAAGCTGAAAAAGACAGTGTTATATCTATGGCATCAAAAACAACTATTGGCTACCTTGAGCAAATGGGCGGACTTGATTCCGAAAATACAGTTATAGAAGAAATGCGGAAAGTTTTCGAGCCGATTCACAATGCAATTGAGAGACTGCGTGAGATTGAAATTGAAATATCACAGGGCAACAACTCATCAGTTGACGAGTATCAGCAGTTGTCATCATGGATTGAAGCAAATGACGGCTACAATACGGACGTAAAAATCCGCACGATACTGAATGGCATGGGATTTTCAGAAAATGAGCTTAACCGTACTGTTTCGGGATTCAGCGGTGGAGAAAAAACCCGTCTTTGTATATCACGTCTGTTATTGGAAGAACCGAATCTGCTTATACTTGATGAACCGACAAACCACCTTGATTTCAAGACAATAATGTGGCTTGAAGATTATCTTCGCAATTACAGAGGAGCAGTATTGATTGTAAGCCATGACAGATATTTTCTTGACAGACTTTGCACATCAATATGTGAGATTGAAAGAGGTGTACTGAAACGATATAAGGGCAATTATTCTGCATTTATTCATCAGCGTGAAGAAAATGATACACGTCAGGAAAAAGAATACGAACAACAGCAAAAGCAGATTGCAAAAATGGAAGATTATGTTGCAAGAAATCTTGTAAGAGCATCTACCACGAAAATGGCACAGAGCAGACGTAAACAGCTTGAAAAGATTGAGCGTATTGAAAAGCCGTTCCACGACGAAAAGCACGCAAAAATCAATTTCACATATGCAGTTGAACCGCCGATTGACATTCTGAAAGTAAAAAATGTTGATATATCAGTAGGAAGCGGAGCAGGCAGAAAAACACTTGTAAAAGATGTTAATTTTGAAGTACGCAGAGGTGAAAAAATAGGAATTATCGGTGATAACGGCATAGGAAAATCAACACTTCTGAAAATAATACAAGGACTTCTCCCGCATGAAGGCTCTGTCCGCTGGAATACTAACATCAAAATATCGTATTTTGAGCAGGAAAGCACAAATCTTAATCCTAATCTTACAGTTATGGAAGAACTTCACAGCCGTTATCCGATTTTATCGGATTTAGAAGTAAGAAATCTGCTTGCACAGGTCAGATTTGTTGGAGAGAATGTTTTCAAGGAAACAGGTGTTATAAGTGGCGGAGAACGTGCGAAACTTTGTTTTGCGATAATGATGCAGGAGCATGGAAATGTGCTTATACTTGATGAGCCGACCAATCACCTTGATTTAAGTTCAAAAGAAGCAATCGAAACTGCATTGGAAGAATACACGGGTACAATTATATTTGTCTCACACGACCGCTATTTATTGAGCAGAATTGCCGACAGACTTATTGAACTTACCGACAATGGCTATCGTGAACATAAATACGGATTTGAAAAGTATCTTGATATACTGCGTGCAGAACAGGCAGAGGAAAAACGTATTGCAGATGCAGAAAAATCCGCAAAAGCTATTGAAAAGACTAAAGATAAGCAGGTGAAGGCATACAGAAGTAAACAGCAAAGAAGTGCAGATGCAGCAAGAAAAAATGAAATACGCCGTCTTGAAAATGAGATAGAGGAATTTCAGTTGCAGATTGATGCACTAACTGAAGAAATTTCCAGAGAGGAAGTTTATTCTGATTATGAACTCATGAACAGAAAATGTTCTGAAATTAACGAACTGAAGCAGAAAATTGATGATGATTTTGAAAAGATTATAGAACTTGATGAATAGTATATTGTTTATAATATATAGC
>CAMWKY010000121.1 GCA_947174965.1 uncultured Ruminococcus sp.
CTTTCGCATATCGAGAGCGAATATGACGGCACTTGCGGAAATCATTGAATTAAGCACCGTAAGCAAAATGATGCCATGCATTTCTCTTTTCAGGGAAGATGTAAGCCATTTCATTGCACTTTTATTTTTCATTGAACAACCTCTTTATTATTGACTTTATCCAAAGCTTTTTCCGCCGTATGCCGAGAGTTTTCAGGTATTTGCAATAATCTTTATCATCGACTGAGATAAAATTACCGTCTTTATAATATCCACTTGCACGGGCAATCACCCATTCATGCGGAACTATTTCTTTTCGCCAGAGATTATCTCCGCATATAATATAGTTATTTTCACGAACTTTCAGAACACGGTGCAGAACATACTGCCCATTCGGACGTTTATAAAGTGCTACATCATATTTTTTCAGAATACCTTCTGCTTTTTCCAATACGACAATATTTTCACGGTTTTTCAGCATAGGCTCCATGCTTGTACCAATAGTTGTACGTAAAAGTCTTCCTGTTCTGTTAAGTTCGCTCTCAATAGTCTGTTTACTCATCAAGCAGACCCGTTTTACTGAGTTTCACAAGAAAATTATGCACATCTTTTTTTGCAGTTTCTTCCGAAACATCGTATTTTGCAAGCAGAGAACGCACAAGTTTTTCCTCGGTCGTATCAGACATAAGCTGTTCAAACAGGAAGTTTGCCGTAGCATTATTTTTAATCAGTCCGTTGAAAATTCTGCTTGCCTCTCCAGTAGCAACGGCAATAAATTCTCCGCCTGAACTGTCTGTTATCATTCCTTTTTTTAATTTCATTTTAATTTATCCTTTCATTGTGTTGTATGCTATTTCTGCTGACTCGATTTCCATATTAAAACCCGATTTATACAGTGAAACACTGTCGGAAATGCGGTTTATAATTTTCAGGATTTTTTTCATTTTTTCCGCATTTTCAGAACGGTACGTCTGTTGTAAAAGCATCGGAAATGCTGTTGATTTTGTAATTTTTTGGATATAATTTTTTTCTGAACGTCCGATAATACATATTGCTTTCAGCGGTACAGAAATATTACTGCTCAAACGGTGCTTGCCGTCCCACGCAGTCCCATACACAAAAACACCGTTTTCCGTGATTTGCAGAAGCGGTTTATCATCATTGACCATAACTGCACATTCGCCGAAATACTCTCTCCAAAGCCGTGTATGCGTGGATTTTCCCGTACCGCTTTTCGCAGTAAACAAATAGCCTGCTCCGTCAACAGCTATTGCTGAACCGTGAAATAAAATCGTATCAAATTCAATCATACGCTCTGCAATTTTACGATATACCGCAAGAGTTTCAAGATAACTGTCTGAAAAACGTCTTGTTGGAATGTGCTCTTTTGCATCTTCCAAAACTGATTTTTTAAGCTCAAAGTCAATATCGGACTGTGAAATTTTCACCGAAAAATCAACATCTCCGCAATATTTATAATCTTTGCAAAGTCTATGTACTTCCTCATAAATTGATTCAATTTCAATAATCTTTCCGCCGATTTTATATGTGTTTTTCATCATTCACCCCACAGGTACAAACGGTAATTCAATAACGTCCGGTTTTGTTTCGGGAACGGTAGTTTCTTCGGATTTCTGCGTAATATCAGCAGTTGTTGATGTGTTTGTATTTTGCGGAATATTGTCATTTGCAGTTGTAGTAGTTTCCGTATTTTCTTCAATTTTTTCCGTGACGACAAATTCATTTTTTTCTGTTGATACTGTTGTACTGACGGTTTTTTGTTTATTCTCCGTCGTCCTTGACGTAACATTTTCGGTTACATCAGAACTTGTTTCCTGAATTTCCTCTGAATGACTTGTCATGTCGGATTTTTCGTCATTTATACTTTTTGGATTCTCCACGCAACCACAAAGCAGTACCGCAATAATACAAGCAATTGCAACTCTTTTCATATTTTCTCCTTTTGCCAAAACAGACACCAGAATAAACAGTGTCTGTTTTTGATTTGTTTACTTTGGCATTATATCGGTTTCATTAATATCAAGGATAATATCGCCACTTGTGGTGATTACGTCCTCGCTCTCGAACTCGATTATTTCCATTTCGGGTGCTGTGTAGATTTCTTTCATATTATTTTCCTCCATTATTCTGATATGCTTCTGCTGCCTGTTGATAAAGATAAAGAGCCTTGCAGAGATTTACAAGATTTTGATTTTCGGAATCACTTTTCAGTACCGAATAAACGTAACTCATAGGGCTGTATGAAATACTCCAGTCGCCTATTTTTTTCTCTTGTGGTGTACCAAGCATTCCTGCCGGAATACCTGTAATATCTGTGTAATAGTAGCCGCCTTTTGTTTTGAAATTGTATTTGCTTATATCTGTACCCTCTGCAATCTTGAAATAGTGGCGTACTGTTGTATTTGATTCAAGGAGCAGACTTGAACCGTAATAATCTATGCCCTTAGGAAGATTTCCATTTGTCTGCTTTTCAAATCCGGTAAGATTATTTGCTGTAACTTCAGATATGTCAGTTGTTTCACTGTTGCTGAAATATGATTTTGCATATTCGCCATAATCTTTCATTATATTAACAAGACTAATCGTTTTTTTATCATAATCACCGGAATGGTCTGAAATATAATCTGCATATTCCTTGACGGAATATTCGTAAACTTTACCCTTTCTGCCGTCTGATGTGATAATCTGTGCGGTGATTATATCAGTTATTTCTTTCGGTGCAACGTTGCAGGAGAATATGCGATATTCTTTTCCGTCAATCGTATCCGTTTTTGTGTCTTTTATGTAAACTATAGATTCTTTATTGTTAGGAAGTGTAAACTGCATATATGCGTTTTCGTCTTTAACTACGCTTTTATCAAGCTCCATGTAGAAATTTACACCAATATTTCCGTCAAGGCTGATTGAATGACCTGCAAGATGTTCACCTATGCCGTCGGGATATTCACTGTATTTAATTAAAACTTTGCCTGTAACCAGATTGCCGTCTTTATCCTGCACATCACATAACCCGTCTTCATTAAGTACAAAAGAGGTGTCTTTTGGGATAACGCAAACAGTGTTATAGTCTGCTTCTTCCAGTTTATAGCCCAACGGAATATAATCTTTAAAACCTGCCAAGCCGTACTCTATACTTGTAGAAAAACATATTAAAACGTTGATGTCAATTTCAAGTACCGCAGTATCGTCCATGGTAATTTTCGTGGTATAGATGGCTTCCGAAGCGTTAAGTTTACCATTATTGACAATTAAAATACCATTATATGCTGAACACTGCATATAATTGGTGATAACCTCTGTACCGTCTGTAATGGTGAGCACATATTTTGAGCTGTTATCTGTAATTGAAAATTTTGCTGTAAGCGTTCCCTTTCCTTTAACTGTCATCGAAGTTGAACATTCAATGTATCTTGAAACAATAGGATTTGTACCCTCAGCGATAACAATTGTATTGAGTTCAACATCATGTGGTAATATCAAATCACCCTTGATGTAAATATTTCCAAGTGTAAGGGTTTTTGTCTCTGAATTCCATTTATAGCCGTCCTTTTCAAGCGTTGCATCTTCTTTCCAGTTGCCTTTGCTTGCTTCATTAGAAAAATCCATATTGCCGTCAACAGTAAATGTTTGCTCCGATTCTTCCGCACTTGCCGTAATTTCTCCCACAAGGTTAAAATTACTATATGACAAAATTGTTGACGTGGTAAAAAGCATTGTCAGGGAAGAAATCATTGCAATCACACGTTTGTGAATTCTGCATAAGTACTTTTGATTATACCACCCCCTATTGTTTAAAACGCCGGATTGTTTATTTTTCATAAATTACCTCCCATGTAGTTTACTAAAAGTTGCTTTTAAATATTATACCACATAAATTCACCTTTTGTCAAGACTATATGTTGCCTTTTACTAAAAAATTTTGACAATTTTGTGAAAATTAAAGACGGTCAATATCTTTCCACCAAAAGAAACGGTAACTGTATCGGTATGGATTCCATGAAAATAATTGCTGAAAAATATCACGGCATTACAAAATTTTCTCATTCCAGAGCGGACGAAAAAAGATACTGAACAGTATTTATTTTATTTTCAGACATAAGAAAACCGCTATAAATCGTTGAACAACGAAATACAGCGGTTTTTATTCGGAATGGAGACGAGGAGAATTATTCCCCTTTGTTTCTGCCCTGATTTTTTACTGTGAGGACATACCCAATAATAAAGATGATACTTATTGAAGCAAGTATAACTGAATATTTCAGCAATGTATCAGTTGCAGAAGTCATAACGCTTGTATAAGCAGTATAAATCTGAGGCTGTTTTATTGTAAACGAACTGAAATAATCAGTAGCTTTCAGGTAAATGCACGGTACAGCACATATAATGCCCGAAATAAGCGAGCATATGCCAATCCAGTATAAAGTTGCAGATGTTGACTTTATATTTGCAAGAATCATCAGGAGCATCAGCATAACAGTCGCACCATATACAAAAAGCTGAACTGTCGGAAGTTTATTATAGAATGGCGAAAGCTTTTTCATGATGCCGTGACTTATCATAGCATCAAACTTGAAAACGTCGCAGTAATCAGCAATAACTTTTTCTGCATTTTTCTGCGCTTCACTCAGTTTCTCATCATACTTTGCATCTTTTTCATATCCGATACTTTCGGCATAGTTGCTGTAAAAGTCACTCAAAGCCTTATCAACACTGTCATTCTTTATGATAAAAGAATTATCAGATTGAGTGCCGTTCTTGAGACAGCTGAAGCCGTCGTTTATTTCCATATACATGACATAATCAATCAGTTCGTCATCAATTGCAGTCATATACACGTCAGCAGGAATTCCGGTGTCATTCTGTCTTGACGTGAAATACTTTTCGAGTTCGCTATATACAATACTACTAATGTTTTTCTGCTCCGTAAGTGATACTATATTGTCGGGCTTTGAAAATATGTTTGCAACAGTTACAGCAAGAGATGCAATAAGTGCAAAAATCAGCAGAACTGACAGAATAAATGAGCCTATATATGAGCCGATACTTTTCATTTCTGCACCTCCTCATAAAACAGACTTTCTTTCAGGTCGCATATTACGCCGATTCGCTGACTTGATGCACCGAGTAAATCTTTTTTGCAGGTGTAAATTGTAAGTCTGGTATCGTCTTTCGGAGTGATGTATTTTCTGTCTGAACCTGAAAACTCAATCAAACTGCGGACACTATATGTAAACTGTCCGTAATTTGTATTGATTGTAACAGCATCACCCTCTTTAAGCTTGTCAAGGTCTGCGAAGTATGTATCAACATGAGCCGATATGACTGCATTTCCTTTTGTTCCGACAATTGCAGAGCTTGACGACTGACAAGCACCATGCTCCAGAAGTTCAGCATTGCTTCCCCAGTAAACAGGAATATCGATGCCCATTGCATCACACGAAAGAACGGCATACATCTCTGCAAATGCAGGACGTATAACGTCACCTTCAGAGGAAGTTTTTCCGCTGTAATCCCTGATGATGTCATTGTCACGTATAACAAGTCCGCTGTTGTTGTCTGTCGGATTAGATTTCAGGCTGTCCATAAATGCAATATTGACAAACACTTTCAGCTTGTCCGCAGGCTTAATCATAGCAACAGCAAGAATACCAATACAGACAGATGCAAGCAAAAAAGGAGTTGCAAGATGCAGTATAAGACTTTTTTTATTCATTCTCATTCTCCGCTTTCAGACAATTTTTCACCAGCATGAAAAGTCCGGCAATACCAGTCATAATAAACGCACCGGCAACAGCAAAAATTCCTCTACGGTCGTAACCAGTATTTTCGACATTCTCCCTTACAGACGCAACAGCAACAATTTCTCCGTTGTCGTTTTTCATGGAGTAAGAAAGATTGTCATTTGATATTTCATCTACAGATACATTCAGACCCATGCTTTCACCTACGTCCGCAAGACTGTCAACAACAGTCAGTTTATCTTCCATAGGAAGTTGTTTAAGCATACTCTTGTATTCTTCGGGTGATAAGTTGCTGATTATAACTGCCTGCTGTTCTTCTGTAAAAGTGCTTAAATACGTCATTTTTTCTTCATATGAGAGAGCGATAAATTGTTCTTTGCTAATACGGGTAATTGTTGAGCCGTCGGGCATAGTGAGAGTGATTGAGCCGTCTGAAACAGGAGTATCAGTTACTGTTGTCGGTGTATCGGGATTTTCAGGAACTGTTACAGCTGATGTTGTATCAATCGGCACTTGTGCATCAGGATTATACGGTACAGTCGGAGCAACCATGTTTTTTGTAGCATACATCTCTGCAATCATCTGGTCGATAACTTCAGGTGTATATTTTTCAGGATTGGTATAATATTCATTCCAGAAATATTGAACCATTTCTTCGGACATACCGCAGGCTCTTGCTGCTGCTTCTGCCTCCTCAGGAGTTGCGCCATAAGATGTCATAGGAACAGCACAAAGACTGATAATAATTGCCGTGCCTGCAAATATTTTTGTTAAATGTTTTTTCATAAAAATTCCTCCAGATGTCGATAATTTTGTACATATAATATTATAGCTTCTTTTATGTGATATGTCAAGAA
>CAMWKY010000122.1 GCA_947174965.1 uncultured Ruminococcus sp.
ATATTATGAAAGAATCAATGAAAAAATACGGTTTAAAGAGAACACTTGCTTTTATATCAGCATTATCAATTATAGGAAGTTATTCACAGACAATAGGTGCATTTAATTCTCTTTCATACAATACTATTTCAGCTGCTGCAACAGATGACAGCAATAATGAGAATGTAAACCCGACAGACGATAAAAAGTACAGCAGAATTGATATTGAGATTTCAAATCAGTATGATTTTAGAAAAAATATAGACTGTAAAGTAAGCGTATTCAAAGTAAAATCAGACGGTTCAGAATCAGCTGTATTATCTGATTCACTGCTTACAGTCGGAGGAGAAAAGAACTCGACAGCAACAATAAGTACAGATTATATTGAAAATGGTACATATATTGTTGAGATTCGTGCTGAAGGCTTTAAGACATTCAGACAGGAAATATCAAATTTTGATAATATGGTATGCACATTAAATGTTACACTTGGTTTTCAGCATGGTTATGATTATACAGCTGTATATAAATACGATGAAAACGGTGAACAATTATTTAATCCGGACGGCGACCCTGTATTAGATGTTGCTAATGATAAACACCCCGGAGCTATGATTGTCGGTGATGTAAACGGCGACGGCGAAATCACAAAAAGAGATGAAGAACTTCTTCTTGAAGCTATTGATTATTCTATAAGAAATAACAATAATGTTGAAGTTGAACTTCACGAACATGAAGTACTCTCAAGCGATTTGAACCGTGACGGTGTAACAAATTTAGCTGATTTGACATTCTTTACAAAAGGCTATTTTGATACAATAGATTGGAGCACATATGCAAGCGTTACAAAAGAAGTATCAGAAAAATATAAAACTGCTTCCATAAAGAAAGCAGAACCTGTTGGAGAAACAGTGATTCAGGGAGATATAAAAAATTTACTGAAAGATTCAAAAAAATCAAACAACAGCGAAAATAATGGTGAAAATACAGACAATACAGTCGTTGAAGAAGCTCCATTATTGATGCAGCCAGAAGCAATAGAAGTTATTAATGAAAATGGAGAGCCAGAAATGGTAATTCCTGAAATTTCAGAAGAACACCCTGTAGGTATTGCTCTTGAATTTGATGATGATATTGCAAAATTCAAGACATTGAATCTGGGTTCTAACTTCGAAATAGGAGATTTGGCAATTGAAGCTGAAGGCGTTGATGAACCAATTGAAACTCCTTTTGCAGAAGGTACTAATTTCCTCAGTGAAAGTGATGTAACAGTTAAAGTTGATGCAAGCGGTAATCTTTCACTTGACTTGGGAAATCAGATAGCAGTCAAGAAAATCACTATCAAGATTACAAAGGTAAAAGATATAAATCTTGCAAAAATCGGAACAGTTGAGTTTCTCAACGGTATGGAAGAACGTATAGCTCCTCCTGCTATCGATTATCCGTTAAACCTTAAAGTTGTACAGGATTGCAATGTAAGAGACAAAGATGCAAAAATTATAGCATCATGGGATAAATGTGTAAACGTAGAAGGTTATGAATTTGAAGTATCAACAAGTTCAGCTACAAAGCCTGATGGCAGTTTTGCTTCAACTATACCGGGCGTACAGAATACAATAGTTGCTGTTCCTGAATTTATGCTTCAGTCAGAACACGGCAATTTCAAACTTATAAAGATAAACACAACATATTATGTGCATGTTCGTTCCGTAGCAGATGACTACAGAAGTGCATGGTCTGATTACGCAAAAGTTACTACAGTATCAAACGGTGTACCGGATAAGCCCGATTACGTTAATGCTACTGGTGCATACAAGAGCGTTAAAGTTACATGGGGTTCTGATAACACAAACACAACTCAGGGCTACAAACTTTACTACAAAAAATCAAATGCAGCAGAGTATAATGAAATCAACGTTGGAAAAACAACAAGCTATACAATTACAGATTTAGATGACCTTACTGAATATGAAGTTTATGTAATCGGCTACAACAGTAAAGGCGACAGCGCACAGTCAGTTCATTCAGCAGCAATGACAACCACATTACAGCCAGTTCAGATGCTTAAGTACAACGTTATCAACTGCGACGATGACGGAAAAGTTGGAAGCGCACATATTGTTTCTGTTACAAGAAACGGCGGTGAGGTATCTGGCAATGAACAGGACTTCATCAACATTGAAAACCGTAACAAAGCTGTAAGTGCAGCTAACGAAATTAAAAACAAAAATGAAAGAACAGTAGCATTAAACACAGCATATGCACAGAATCCATTTACAGCATGGAGTGTTGTTGATGATAATACAACTTCATATTACGTAAAGAAAAACTGGGACGATGGTGGATTCAATGGTCTTGGCAGTAACGGTCTTACATTTGAATTTGATGACGAATATGAAATCGGTTCTTTTGCTGTTGCAAATCCATTTGGAACTACAAACTACTGCTATATAAAATTAAAGTATTGGGACGCAAACAATCAGGTATCTGAAATGAATTTCAGCTATTGCACTGAAGGTACAAAAGATGTAAATAAAAATGGATACCATATTGTAAAATTTCCAAGAAAAGTCAATGCTAAGAAAATTCAGATTGGTATTGGAAACAGCAGCGCATCAGGTCAGATTGCAATTTCAGAAATTTATTTCTACGCTTACGACCACACAATGGACGACATCATGAATCTTTATGTTGACAATCTCCATACAGTTCTTAGAGCTGGTGTTACACAGGCAACTATTGATGAACTCCGTGAGAAAATCAATGCACCAGACCCAAGAACAGGCGAATTTAATCCAAATCAAGAGGCTCTGGAGCGTGAACTTGCAACAGCTGAAAAGATACTTAATGCTGAACAGATTAGCAAGCCAATATTAATCCATAACACTATTACCACAAATGACCCGATTGAAAGCGGTACATCTCGCAGATACAACGGACTGAACGCATGGCAGCCTCTCGGCGTTTCAATTGGTACAAACTCAGAAGTAACAATTTATGTAGGTTGCCCAACAAAGAAAACAGGTGAAGGCACAGATTTACGTCTTATCGCTACACAGTACAACTCTGAATCAAATAGCTTGACTCTTGATGGAGCTAACCTTAAAGTCGGAGCAAATACATTCACACTTACAAAAGGCAATATAGCAGGTGCTGAAGCAGGCGGCGCACTTTATATTCAGTATCAAGGTACCAGCGGTGCAAATGTACAGTATTCAGTACGTGTAACAGGCGGTTCAGAAGTTCCGATACTCGACCTTTACAAGATAACTGACAGAGAAGAACGACTCAGCAAAGCTGCTGACTATATAGAAGCTCTTGATAAATATGTTGCAAACATGGAAAAAGAACACAATAGAGTTCACAAAGGTGCAACATACAATGGTCAGAAAAACACAAAGCTTGATTACGACTATGACCAGAAAACTTGTATTGCAGGTGCTACTGATATTCTTTGCGATACAATGATGTATTCTCTCCCTGCTCCTCAAATTCTTGAAGGTTTAGGCAAAGGCACAACTGAACAACGTGCAGAAACACTCATTACTTCAATGGAATCAATGGAAGACATGATGAAACTTTTCTATCAGCACAAGGGTATGAGTGCAGACGCTGCAAACGTAGTAAACCGTATTCCTAATCAGCATCTCAATATTCGTTATCAGAGAATGTTCTCAGGCGCATCAATGTATGCAGCAGCAAATCACATTGGTATCCAGTGGGGTTCAGCACCTTCAATGGTTAATTCTAAAGGTGTAACAGCTGACAAAGATGGTAAATATGTAAGCGGCGGTTACTTCGGCTGGGGAATTGCTCACGAAATCGGTCATTGTCTTAATGACAGCAGCTACACTGTAGCAGAAATCACAAACAACTATTACGCACTTCTTGCACAGTCAAAGGATAAGAATGACGGTGGAAGACTTAATTACACAAACATTTTCAAGAAAACAACTTCAAACATAAAAGGAAACGCAGACCAGGGAACACAGCTTGGTATATACTGGCAGCTCCACCTTGCTTATGATAAGCCTTACAACTTCAAGACTTATGATACAAATAAAGAAATACTTGACAACCTTTTCTATGCAAGAATGGACACATATTCAAGAAATCCTTCAAAAGCTCCCGCACCTAATGGTATATCTCTTACACTCAGTGGCGGAACAGACCAGCAGCTTATGCGTCTTGCTTGCGCAGCATCAGAAAAAAATGTTCTTGAGTTCTTTGAACGCTGGGGAAAAACACCTAATACAGAAACAAAATCATATGCTTCACAGTTTGAAAAAGAAAAAAGAGCAATCATGTATGCAAATGATGATTCACGTATTTACGCAATGAAAGGCGAAAGCTCGTTGGTAGACAAAAACGGCGAAAAAGTTTCAGTAATAGACGATGTTAAGGTAAGCGTTGGAAAAGGAACAGAAGCAAACAAAGTTACTATCAAAATAGATGTTGATTCTGAAAAGATTAATGAAAAAGACATTCTCGGTTATGAAATAATCCGTCGCACTATATCAGGCGGAGACGTTAAAGAAACTCCGATAGGATTTGCAACAGGAAAAACATTCACAGATACAGTTACATCACTCAACAACCGTACAGTATCATACAAGGTTACACTTATTGACCATTATCTTAATCGTTCAGTAGCATTTGATACAGATATGGTAAAAATCCAGCACGACGGAAGTCTTGACAAGACACATTGGAGCATCAGCACAAGCGGTCTTTCAGCAACATCAATTGTTGAGGAAGCTACAGAAGAACTTCCATGCTCACATACAATCATTGACCCTGCTAAAGATGCTATTGATGATAATCTTGAAACAGTTTATGCTCCTAAAGTAACTAATAATAATGCTGAAATAATTCTTAACTTCAATGAATCACTTGTAGTAACAGGAATGAAGTATAAAGCAGGCGAAGATAATTCTATAAGCGAATACAACATCTTTGTAAAAGGTGATGCAGAAAATGAATGGATAAGTGTAGCAAACGGAACATTCAACGGAAGCGATGTTGTTTACTTCTCCAACACAGACGACAAATACATCAGCACTTACGAAACAACAGCAGTTAAACTTCAGATACTCAACCAGAACAAAAATAACATTTCAATTGCAGAACTTGACGTTCTTGGCGTAACAGGCGATAACGTTGATTTCCGTAAAGACGGTGAAACAAAAGAAGCAGTATTTGGTATTCTTTCAGAAGATTACAAATACGGTACAAAAGCAAATGATTTTATCCCTAAGGATTCTCTCGTATTCACAGGCTCTTACAAGGGCAACCCCGCTTACAATGCAGTTATTCTCTTTGATGAAGAAGGAAATATAGTTGGCGGAACTGGTGTTGACGATGAAGGCAAGGCACAGCAGATAATTCTTGCAGATGTTCCAGATGGTTCACTTATTACAGACGTTTCAAACGGAACATGGGTTTACTGGATTAATCCAGAAGACATTGCAAATATGGTATGGCCAAAGAAAGTTCGTGTTGAGCTTTACAGAGTAAACAACGCAGTTACAAATGAAGGTCAGCGTATAGTAAGCGATTCATTGTTTGAAACAATATCATCTAAAGATAAAATATCCTCTATTACAATCGGAGGCAATAGAAAGTATACTACAACTACAGAAGATACTACAGAAAGCACTACAGCAAATGATACAGAAATCACTACAGAAACTACTACAGCAACCACTATAGAGACTACTACAAAAGATATTACAGAAGTTACCACAGAAAGCAGAGAGGCAGAGGTAACAGAAAAGGAGTAAGTTATGTTAAAGAAAGTTTTAGCAGGTACGGCAGTAGCTGTAATGATAGCTTCATTAAGTCCTGTAATAACAATGGCTAACAACATGGGAAACGGTGGCACTATTGCCACCACTCCCTCAACATTGCAAAGTGATGTTACAATAAATGAGCATAGCGGAGAAATAACATTACGTTCTCCTGGAGCTGTTAATGAATCAGTTACTACTTTACGTTTGAATCTTACATCAGATGAAGAATTTGAATTTAATTTCTGCCCGGGTGCTGAAAATAAATTTGATATTTATTACGCAAATAACATAGGTTCAAAAAACATAAACATTTATATATACAGAAAGAATCATCTTTTTGATGAAAACAGTTCAGTTGTTATAGGAAATGTAACTAATCCTTCGGCTGTTAAAGCAGAAATTGTTGAATATGTTTCAGGCGACAGCGTTATCACATTAGATACTGAATCAAGAATATATTTTTCTGAGTCTGATGGACATATTGTGAAAGAAAGTTTCCAGAATCTCAATTATAGTTTAGTCACAACAGAAACCACCACAACAACCACAACAACTACAACAACAACTACAACAACAGAAGAAGTTACAACAACTACAACAGCAGCTACACCAGCAGCAACACCTACAGCGGAACCTACTCCAGCAACTGCAGCAACAACAACAGAGGAAATCCACAAACGATTAACACATTTGACAAATCTGCACTTCCAAGTGAGCCTGGAAGGTACGGGGGAGTAGGATGCAGAACAATGAGATGGGGATGAGAAGCAAGGCAGAAAACCAAATGGATATCCCACGTGCGCAGCAT